>NZ_KV815614.1:0-585 GCF_001814285.1 Enterococcus sp. HMSC076E04
TATATAAATTGAGTTAAATTGTATTCGTTTTTCCTCCTATAGGCGTATACTAAAGAAAACACTTGAGGAGTGGGGAACATGGAAACAGAACGCCAAATCCGTGAATTGGAAAAAGCGATGAATACGACAGACAACCGCCGGTTGTACGAGCGTTTCCTGGCAGTCAAGTTGGTTCTTGAAGGCCACACCCGGAAAGAAGCCGGGCACACCATCGGCCGCGACGAGCATACTGTCAGCCACTATGTGAAAAACTACTGCCATAATGGAATCCAAGGTTTAGTCTCCAAAAAACAAAGCGGACGACCTTCACGGCTGACAGATGAACAGGAAGCGGAACTGGTCCAAATCGTCGCCTACCACACTCCGGAGGAAGTAGGTTTCAAATCCCGTGCCAATTGGACATTGGCGATTGTGTGTGACCTGATTCTCCGGGAATGGAGTTATGGATATACGCAAAAAGGCGTGGCGGACCTCCTTCACCGGCTAGGACTAAGCTGGACCCGTCCGACGTATACCCTCAAAAAAGCGGATTCCAAGAAACAACAGGTATTTTTGGAAGAAACCTTCCCGAGCCTAAAAAAAAAA
>NZ_KV815615.1:0-262 GCF_001814285.1 Enterococcus sp. HMSC076E04
CTGCTGCAACAGAAACAACAACAACGGCAACAAGCACGAATGCTGCAAAAGAATGGATCGCACAAAAAGAATCAAGCGGTTCTTACACAGCAACGAACGGACGTTACATCGGACGTTACCAATTAGATTCTTCTTACTTGAATGGTGATTACTCTGCTGCGAACCAAGAAAAAGTGGCAGAACAATATGTTGCTTCACGTTATGGTTCTTGGGAAGCTGCGAAAGCATTCTGGGAAGCAAACGGTTGGTACTAAGATTCATT
>NZ_KV815616.1:0-65029 GCF_001814285.1 Enterococcus sp. HMSC076E04
ACGATTGAAGGGTATAACATCAAAAACAGTTATATACCGGGCAAAACAAATATAGCTATACCAGGTAACCACATAAAACCGTGGAAAAATTTTCCAGAGAAGACAGAGAGAGAAAAAATTAGAAATCTATTCTCTCAAAAATTGCAAATATTTGCTCATACAGGGGAATCTAGCGAACAAAGAACCAATTATATTAGTAAGAGAGCTGTACCTAAACAGATAACAAATAAATCAAAAAGCATTCTTCCTAAAACAAGTAGTAAAAAATCTAGTTTTGCTGTAATCATTGGTTTATTGATAGTAACTATCTGTACAGGGATATTCTTACAAAAATATAAAACAGTTTAGTTAGAATAATTTTTGTTATTCAGAATATAATATTTCTTGTTAAATATGACTGAAAGCAAAAGAATAAAATTCCGCTTTATAATTGAAAAGAGCGTGGGACAAAAGCAAAGAACACTTTTGTCTCACGCTCTAAACACGTATAAACGGCGGAAGCAGAAGCAACTCCTTCGGAAATAAGCTGAAATTCACAAAGATTTGAAAAGCAATTTTCGTGAATTACCTCTTATTTCTTGGAGTTAAACGCTTCTGTCCCAGCCTCTTTTCGTAGAATCAATAAATATGGATTTGGCTAACTATGGAAGAATACTCTAGTTTTCAGCGTTCATACTAGTTGTTACATTGTTTGATGGGCTAAAAGAATTTCTGATATATTTTGTGCTAAATAAAGAAAAAGACGCTTGAATTGGGAAATAAGAAAACTACTCTATCATTACAAATTTTCATAAACTGGCAGATGTTCTAAGTAAACAAGTATCTTTTCAAAGTCGGAAAAATCCATGATCAACGTAGTGGTATTGATATTTGGATGAAAGCCTACGGTATCTTGACGATCAATAGCAGCATCGATCACGACTTGGATTTTTTTCTCTTTGTCGTGCATCAATGCTAATGGAGTCACTGTACCTGCTGGAACGCCTAGGAGGTCAGGAAGCTGTTCTTCAGAAACAAAAGATAAGCGCTTTTCTTTTAATTGTTCAGCTAGTTGTTTTAAATCGGCATGCTTTTCATCAGGCAAGATGACAAGATAGATTTTTTTTCCTTTTCTTGATTTCAATAATAGATTTTTTACTTGCGGACCAGGTAGGGAAAAAGGGACATTTTTGACTGACGTAATCGCAGGATGATCGACTTTTTGAAAAGAGATATCCAGTTTTTTTAGTAGTTCATAAGCTTCTTGTTCGGTTGCACGACTCATCGCGCATCACCCTCCTTTTTTTATTAGTGTATCATAAAAAAGAGTTGACAAATGAAAAATAATCATGTAAATTACACGTAAAGTTAAAACAAATGACATCGAAAAGAAGAGTAGCAGTTAGGTGTTTTTAGAGAGTCTCTGGTTGGTGGAAAGAGGCAGCAGTTAACCGTGAAACACATCTTGGAGTCGATTTTCTGAAGCGTATAGTAGGAAAATCCGGGGAGCCCGTTACAGCTGCGGTCGTTGCTAGATGACCAGATAAGGCTGGCTTTTCCGTGAGGAGCCGGTAAAAAAAGGTGGAACCACGTGATTAACGTCCTTTGATCTTCGGATCAAAGGACTTTTTGTTTTCATCTGATTTGCAACGACTGTGTGAGGTTTTTTCTGCAAGGAAAAAATAAACAGAGGTGGAACCACGTATAATACGTCCTCTTGGCATTTGCCAAGAGGATTTTTTTATTTTAAAGGAGGAAAAGAAGATGGAGTATTTAATTGAAGTTATGCCGCAATTATTAGTAGGAGCACTCACAACATTGAAATTATTTTTATTTACCTTGATTGGCTCGTTGCCATTAGGGATTATTTTAGCACTAGGATTGTCCTTGCATTTTAAGCCACTACGCTACTTTCTTCAAACATATGTATGGATCATGCGGGGAACGCCACTATTGTTACAGCTGATTTTTGTTTTTTATGGTTTGCCGACGATTGGGATCGTTTTTGATCGATTCGAAGCAGCGCTCATTGCTTTTATCTTGAACTATGCCGCTTATTTTGCAGAGATCTTCCGTGGAGGGATACAATCGATTCCTCAAGGTCAATATGAAGCAGCGCAAGTTTTGCAATTAAGTCCCTTCCAAACGGTGACGAAAATCGTCATCCCGCAAGTGACAAAGATTGTTTTACCTTCTGTAGGTAATGAAGTTATCAACTTGGTCAAAGATTCTTCCTTGATCTATATATTAGGTTTAGGTGACGTAATGCGTGCCGGGAAAATCGCGATGGAACGCGACGCGACTTTACTGCCTTTGCTAGGCGTGGCAATCATCTATCTTACATTGACTGGTATTCTAACAATCGTAATGAAACAAGTTGAAGGAAAATTAAATTATTACCGCTAACTGATAGGAGGAAGAAATATGATTGAATTGAAGAAAGTGAACAAAGCATTTGGTGAAAAAGAAATAATCAAAGATTTGGATCTAATCATTCCAGATGGGAAAACATTAGCTATCGTAGGCCCTTCCGGTGGTGGTAAAACCACGCTTTTACGTATCTTGGCTGGCTTAGAAAGTTCTGACAGCGGAGAATTTTATTTAGACGGTGTACCGTTCAATCCATTCGAACTTAAAATGAAAGAACAAGTTGTAGGAGTCGTATTCCAAGACTTCCAGCTATTTCCACATCTGAATATTTTTGAAAACATTACCTTAGCACCGAAAATGGTATTGAAACAGACAAAAGAAGAATACACTAAAAAAGCAGAAGAATTAGCGGCTTCATTAGGGATTAGCGATTTATTGAATAACTATCCTTATCAGCTTTCTGGCGGACAAAAACAACGGGTAGCGATTGCCAGAGCATTGGCCATGAATCCGAGGGTATTGGCTTATGATGAACCAACGAGTGCTTTAGATCCTGAGTTGCGTCAGCAAGTCGAGCGTTTGATCCTATCATTGAAAGAAGACGGGGTAACCCAAATCATTGTCACCCATGATCTCGTATTTGCAGAAAATGTCGGTGATCAACTATTAAAAGTTTCCCCAATTCGTTAAGAAAGGAGAAGATAGAGATGAAAAAAATCAGTTTTCTATTCGCTTTGTTCGTAGGTCTTCTTCTTTTTGCAGGCTGTTCGAATAAAAAGGCTTCAGCAGATAATTGGGCGGCTATCAACGAAGAGAAAAAAATCGTTATAGGTTTGGACGATACATTTGTTCCTATGGGATTTAGAGATAAAGACGGGAAGCTTACAGGATTCGATATTGATTTAGCCAAAGCAGTCTTTGAACAATATGGGATTACGGTAGACTTTCAGCCTATTGACTGGTCAATGAAGGAATTTGAATTGAACAATGGAACGATCGACTTGATCTGGAATGGCTATTCCAAGACACCGGCAAGAGAAAAGAAAGTGCAGTTTACAAAACCTTATATGGAAAATGATCAAGTACTGATCACACCTAAAGAATCAGGAATCACAAGCTTTGAGCAAATGAAAAATAAGAGATTAGGTGCGCAAAATGGGTCATCTGGTTATGATGTATTTACGAAACAACCAGAAGTGTTAAAAGAGATAGTCAAAAACCAAGATGCTGTTTTGTACGATAGTTTTAATGAAGCACTGATTGATCTGAAAAGCGGACGGATCGATGGTTTGCTGATGGATAAAGTATATGCGGACTATTATTTGAAACAAAGAAACGAGCTAGAAGACTTCAACATGACAAAAGGTTCTTACGAAAGTGAGGATTTTGCGGTTGGCGTGCGTAAGTCAGATGATACGTTAGTGAAGAAGATAAATGAAGCATTTGATCGATTAGAAAAAACAGGGGAATTCCAAAAGATCTCCAATAAATGGTTTGGTGAAGATGTCACGCCGAGAAATTAACAAAAACATACTAAGATTAGAGGGGAACATCATTCGTCAATGATGTTCCCCTCTAATCTTAGTATGTTTTACATAATTTTATTTTGTTATGGAAGGGGTTTCGTGTTATTCTAAAAAGAGGAACGATTGAAGGTTATAGGAAAGGAAGAGATGAATGGAACACAAAGAACTTACCTCATTTCCAAAAGATTTTCTGTGGGGCTCTGCTTCTGCAGCGTATCAAGTAGAAGGAGCTTGGCAAGAAGATGGGAAAGGCGAATCAGTCTGGGATCGATTTGTTCGGATTCCAGGAAAGACATTTAAAGGAACAAACGGTGATCTGGCAGTAGACCACTATCATCGTTATAAAGAAGATATTGCTTTAATGAAAGAACAAGGTCTGAAAGCTTACCGCTTCTCTGTAGCTTGGACACGGATTTTTCCTAATGGGCGCGGAGAAGTCAATCAAGCTGGGCTCGCTTTTTATGAGAGATTGATTGACGAATTGATTGAAAACGGTATCGAACCTATGTTGACTTTGTATCATTGGGATCTTCCACAAGCGTTGCAAGATGAATATAATGGTTGGGAGTCACGTCAGATTATTGAAGATTTCACTCATTATGCAGAAACATTATTTGAGGCATTCCGCGGGAAAGTCCATTACTGGATTAGTTTGAATGAACAAAATATCTTCACTTCATTAGGCTATTTATTAGCAGCACATCCGCCAGGCGTGACGGATCCAAAACGAATGTATGAAGTCAACCATATCGCAAATCTAGCAAATGCATCTGTCATCAACAAATTCCATGAGTTAGAAATGCCTGGGAAAATCGGACCAAGCTTTGCGTATACGCCAAATTATCCAATCGACAGTAATCCTGAAAATGTTCTGGCAGCCGAAAATGCAGAAGATCTAATGGCCAATTACTGGATGGATGTCTATATGTGGGGGAAATATCCTATTGCTGCTATGAGATTCTTAGAAGAAAAAGGATGGGCGCCAACGATTGAAGCGGGCGATGCAGAATTGCTAGAATCAGCCAAGCCAGATTTCCTTGGGATCAATTACTATCAAACAGCGACGAATGCATTCAATCCATTAGATGGGGTTGGAGCAGGAAAAATGAATACGACCGGGAAAAAAGGTTCATCAGAAGAAACTGGGGTTCCTGGAATGTATAAAAAAGTTGAGAATCCATTTGTCGAACGAACAAATTGGGACTGGGAAATCGACCCAGAAGGCTTAAGGATCGGATTGCGTCGTATCACGAGCCGTTACCGCATGCCGGTGCTGATCACGGAAAATGGCTTAGGAGAGTATGACAAGTTGACAGAAGACAAACAAATCCATGACGACTATCGAATCCATTACTTACAAAGCCATGTCAAAGCAATCAAAGAAGCAATTTCAGATGGAGCAGAAGTATTAGGCTATTGTACATGGTCTTATACAGATTTACTGAGTTGGCTGAACGGTTATCAAAAGCGATATGGATTTGTATATGTCGATCAAGATGAAACACAAGAAGGATCTTTGGAACGATATAAGAAAGACAGTTATTACTGGTACCAAAAACTGATCGAAGAAAATGGAGAGAACCTTTAGTTCTCATGCTTAAAACAAGAAGGTACGGCTGGATATGGCCGTGCCTTTTTTTGATAAAATCATTTAGAAATTAAGAAAAACTGTAAAATAAGCTGAAAAATGAAAGAAAGCGTCAGTTCTTTCAAACAAAACTTTAGTTCCCTTGCTTTTTTTTGTATAATGAAACTTGATGAAATGAGGGATAATAAATGGCACAAAAGAAACGGCCTACTAAGAAAAGGAAAAAGACGAAAAAAACGAAAAAGCAAAAACAGCAGCAAGAACAAATGCTGACGATTGGTGTTGGATTTGCCTTGATTCTATTTGCTGTATTCGGCTTTTTAAAATTAGGTTTTTTAGGAATATTGATTGCAAACGGCTTTCGGATCATTGCAGGAAATACTTACCAAATCCTCTGTCTTTTATTAGCCGTATTAGGATTTTGGATTGTCATTAAGAATACAGAGTTTTCAATTGGCAAAAACCGACGCTGGTTTGGCGGTATACTCTTTTATTTCGGTATCTTATTATTGCTACATGCCCATTTATTCGGCAAACTCCATACTGGGGAACCAAATATCATGGGAACGACATGGGACTTATTAGCTAGCGATATAAAACAAAGTCAAGTAGATAATAACGTTGGCGGAGGAATGATCGGAGCAATTCTTTATCATTTCACTTATTTCTTGATTGCACAGCCTGGAAGTTATTTAGCAGCCGTTCTATTACTGGCGGGTGGAGCATTCTTGTTCAGTAATTTGGAAGGCTATCAGCTGCTGAATGGTATCCAATCAATTGGAGAACGGGTACAGGAATTATTAGAAGGTGATCCTGCCAAGCAAGCTCAAAAGCAAGCGGCAAAGGAAGAAAGAATGAAACAGCGTGCAGAAGCGAAAGAAGCAAGACGCTTGGCTGCGCAAGAAGCAGCAGAAAAAGAAGCTGCAGAATATGAGAAGAAAAAAGTTGTGAACAAGCAAAGGAAAAATACTCCTGATGAATGGCAGGAACCAGAAAATGCCGAACCTGAGCAGTTAAGTTTTGTTCCAATTGACAGTTTTCAAGAAAATATCCATCCTGCGAATCAAGAGAAACCAGTACCAGATACACCAAAACAGACCAATATAGCAGAAGGCTTTGCTGATGAGTTGCCAGAGGATGACGGTACTTCATTAGAATTTGAGATCGAAGCAGAACAGGAAAATCAAGATTATGAATTGCCGACAGTTGACTTGCTTGATTCTATACCAACTGTGGATCAAAGTGATGAGTATAAAAAAATTGAAAAAAATATCGGTGTATTGGAACAAACTTTCCAAAGTTTCGGGGTGGATGCTAAGGTCGTCAAAGCTAGTTTAGGCCCATCCGTCACAAAATTTGAAGTCCAACCAGCTGTAGGGGTAAAAGTAAGTAAAATCGTGAACTTAACAGATGATATCGCACTTGCTTTAGCAGCGAAAGATGTTCGGATGGAAGCGCCGATCCCAGGTAAATCACTGATTGGTATTGAAGTACCAAATGGAAAGATCAGTATGGTTTCCTTTAGAGAAATCATCGAAGCTCAGCCAAACCATCCAGACAAATTACTGGAAGTACCTTTAGGACGTGATGTTTCTGGACGAGTACAAACGGCTGATCTTTCGAAAATGCCTCACTTACTTGTAGCTGGTTCGACTGGTAGTGGGAAGTCAGTAGCAATCAATGGGATCATTACAAGTATATTGATGCGTGCTAAGCCCCATGAAGTAAAACTGATGATGATCGATCCGAAAATGGTTGAATTAAATATGTACAACGGGATACCTCATCTGTTGACGCCGGTCGTGACGAACCCTAGAAAAGCGGCACAAGCCTTACAAAAAGTAGTACAAGAAATGGAAGAACGATATGAAAAATTTGCGGCAACTGGTGTAAGAAATATTTCTGGTTACAATGAATTTGTTCAGCAGAAAAACTTAGAAAACGGAACGAAACACCCAACCTTACCATTCATCGTAGTAATCGTAGATGAATTAGCTGACTTGATGATGGTAGCTAGCAACGAAGTCGAAGATGCGATTATTCGTTTAGCGCAAATGGCTCGGGCAGCGGGCATCCACATGATCCTAGCTACTCAACGTCCAAGTGTGGATGTTATCACAGGGATCATCAAAGCAAATGTACCTTCCAGAATGGCATTTGCTGTATCAAGCGGTACAGATTCTCGGACGATCATCGACTCTAATGGAGCAGAAAAGCTCTTAGGGCGAGGAGATATGCTGTTCTTACCAATGGGTGAGAATAAACCTATCCGTGTGCAAGGAGCATTCATCTCTGACCATGAAGTGGAGCGGGTCGTTCAATTTGTTACAAATCAGCAAGAAGCTCATTATGAAGAGAAAATGATGCCGACAGATGAAGTTGAAACGGCAGGTGTCCCAGAACAGCCACAAGATGAGCTGTTTGAGGAAGCAAAAGCACTTGTTGTTGAAATGCAAACAGCAAGTATCTCCCTTCTCCAAAGAAGGTTTCGAATCGGTTACAACCGAGCCGCTCGACTCGTAGATGAACTGGAAGCTCATGGAGTTGTTGGCCCATCAGAAGGAAGTAAGCCTCGGAAAGTATTCATTGAGCAAGAGGAAACATCAGAACCACTGCCGGAAGATAATGATATGTAAAACTTGTTCGATGAACGGTTGAAAAAAGAATAACTATGTAAAAAAGACAAGACATGATGATACCAAGAGAAAAAATGGCTTTTTTCCCATTTTTTCTAATACGGTACGATGTCTTGTCTTTTTTGCTTTTTATGAGATGAAAGTTCTATTCGATTTATTTGTGAAGTATTGCATTAACTAAACGAATCATGTATAGTATGTAGCGAAACTTTGAGAAAAAGAGGGAAAATACTTTGGAAAAACAATCCATCTATGGCTTGACGAATGAAGAATTAATCAATTGGTTTATAGAAAACGGTGAGAAAAAATTCCGAGCTGCCCAAGTTTGGGAATGGTTGTATCAAAAACGTGTAAGTAACTTCACAGAAATGACGAATCTATCAAAACAATTGATAGAAAAATTATCGGCGCATTTTATCATCAATCCTCTGAAACAAATGGTCGTCCAAGAAGCTTCGGACGGTACAGTTAAATATTTGTTTGAACTTCCTGATAAAAATATGATCGAGACCGTACTAATGAGACAAGAATACGGCTTGTCCGTTTGCGTGACGACACAAGTAGGATGTAATATCGGCTGTACATTTTGTGCAAGCGGGTTGCTTAAAAAGAACAGAGACCTGACCGCTGGAGAAATCGTTGCGCAGATCATGATGGTTCAACATTATTTTGATGAGCGCAATCTTGGTGAACGTGTTTCCCATGTCGTCGTAATGGGAATCGGTGAGCCATTTGATAATTACGACAATGTAATGGACTTTTTGCATATTATTAATGATGCCAAAGGATTGGCGATTGGTGCGCGACATATTACAGTTTCTACTAGTGGCTTAGCACACAAAATCAAGGAATTCGCTAATAACGGCTTGCAAGTCAATCTGGCTATTTCCTTGCACGCGCCGAATAATGAGGTGCGAACATCGATCATGCGGATCAACCGAAGTTTCCCAATTGAGAAATTGATGGAAGCTGTGGATGAGTATTTAGAGAAAACAAACCGTCGAATCACGTTTGAATATATCATGTTGAATCAAGTAAATGATAGACCAGAGCATGCGCAACAATTAGCAGATCTATTAAAAGATAAGAAAAAATTAGCATATGTCAACTTGATTCCATATAATCCAGTCAGTGAACATGATCAATATTCTCGCAGTCCAAAAGCTGATGTATTGAGATTTTATGATGTATTGAAGAAAAACGGCGTAAACTGTGTGATACGTAAAGAACATGGTACAGATATTGATGCAGCTTGCGGACAATTGCGAAGCAAGCAAATGAAAAAAACAGCTGCCAAATAATCGTAGCCTACTTCGTTTTTTCAATTACCATAAAAGGAGCAGTTTTCTTAATTAAGGAACTGTCCAACTTAAATAAGTGAAAAGATTCTATAGCGAAAGTTATAAAGCGTTTTTTGACAAGAAAAGCCCTCATAAGCAAAGAAATGTCGTCAATTTGATGACAGCCTGCTTGATGGGGGTTTTAGCAATTATTTAACTGATTTTCTTATATCCTTGCTGGCTTTCTTGTGTAGCATGATAAGTTTCTACGTCAAGAATGGCCTGTTTAAATTTTTCTCGGGTGATTTCATAAGGCACATGTTTGATATCATTTGTGGTCATGGCTTTATCTAAGATTGCTTCTAAATCGGTCGTGACATTGAGATTCATGTCGGCTAACGATACTGGAAGTTGGTTCTTTTTCATAAACACATAGATTTTGTCAAACAAATCGAACTGCTGATCCATCATCAATAAGGTCAGTACACCATAACTGACAGATGCTCCGTGAAGGTATCCCTCCATTTTTTCTAGAACAGTCGTACCGTAATAGAATGAGTGTGCCATAGCAGAATTATAGTTATTGTTAACTAAAACAGAAACCAATCCGGTAGTAACAATGATATCCGAAACGACTTGTTCAATTGCATATGAGGGACGATCGTCGGCACTATCTTTCAATGCTTGCGTACCATAAGTCAAGAGACGATCAATGCACATTTTTCCGATTTGGATTCCTAATCTATCCGTGTAGCCTAAATCATCGCCACGAGCAGAAAAAGTAGATTCGACTTCTTTGGATAAAGCATCGCCAATACCTGCCCATAAGTATTTATCAGGTGCTTCGGCAATAATTGTTGTATCAATGAAGGTGTGTACAGGTGGTTTTGAAGGAAAGAAGAGTCCGTCCATTACGCCTTCTTCGTTATAGATGACACACACCGCAGTGACGGGCGAACAGTTCGAACCAATAGTGGGGAAGGTGAAGACTGGTTTAGCTAGTTTTTCACCAATGACTTTTACAGTATCGCAAGCACGACCACCGCCGACTGCAAACAAGACGTCTGCTTTTTGGACACTTTCATGTTGGATCAACTGTTCAATATTTTCATAAGTTGAATTACCTCCGTACCAGAGACTGGCGTTAACTTCTATTTCCTGAGTCAAAGCTGCTTTTATTTTGTTTTCTGCTTTTGAAAGTGCAGTCTTCCCTCCAATCAGCACTACTTTTGTCCCATATTCTTTGACGATTCCATTTGCTTTTTCATACGCATCTGTTCCAATGGTATAATTTGGTAAGAAAACACTTTGACTCATATTCTTTTCCTTCTTTCTTCGTTGAAACGGGTTAAAATTTTAAAGAGTGATCGATCTGACCGCGGCTGTAGATGGAGTAGAGGCAAGCTCAAGACAGGATAAGTAATGAATAAGGTGGCATGAACACCTTGAAATCATCAATAAGTATCCTAAAAACGAACAAGTACAAAAACATTGAAAACGACAATAATGAATTTTTGTTCCTCCTAGTATTTCTACGATTCCTCTTGCTTATTTAAATAATCTAAAAATTCTGAACATTTAGATTATTTTATAAAAATGTGTTTCATTTGTCAATTCATAATTGGTTTTTTTAAAGCAAAAGATAATCTATATCATGATGAACAAACAGAGTTTTTTCCTCCAATTGATGGCTTTCCTGATCTTTCCTATTTTGAATAAAGTGTTTCTGTATAATTTTTTTATTTTATAAGTAAGGTAAATAATGAAAGAATAGAGATACTGATTGGTAGCTAAAGATTTTTGAGCGAGAACATTTCGTTTTTTCAAAAGGACTGTTAGAATAAGCAAGAACAAGGGGGAAGACGTATGATAATCAGTGAATTTGACCGTAATAATCCAGTATTGAAAGATCAGCTTTCTGATTTACTGAGACTGACTTGGCCGGAAGAATATGGAGACAGCTCGGCAGAAGAAGTAGAAGAAATGATGAATCCAGAACGGATCGCGGTAGCAGCGGTTGACCAAGATGAGTTAGTAGGATTTATTGGTGCAATCCCTCAATACGGTATCACAGGTTGGGAATTGCATCCATTAGTTGTAGAAAGCTCCCGACGAAAGAACCAAATAGGTACTCGATTAGTCAATTACTTAGAAAAAGAAGTAGCTTCCAGAGGAGGAATCACGATTTATTTAGGTACGGATGATTTAGACCATGGAACAACGTTAAGTCAAACGGACCTGTATGAGCATACATTTGATAAAGTGGCTTCCATCCAGAACCTTCGTGAACATCCCTATGAGTTCTATGAAAAATTAGGTTATAAAATCGTAGGTGTCTTACCAAATGCAAATGGCTGGGACAAACCGGATATTTGGATGGCAAAAACGATTATTCCTCGACCAGATTCTCAATAATAAAAAGAGGTGGTGAAATCAGCGTCCTGACCTGAGCTAATACCGAGGGTCAGCTGATTGAACACCGTTTATTCGGATAAGGAACTGTGACAAGACTTTTGTCAGAGTTCCTTTTTGTTTATTCTTTTTTATCTTTGTATGGCAATAATAGACAATATAACAAAAATTATTTAATGGCTACTGAAAGACAATAGAAAACCTTGTACAAAGATATTTTTTCTGAAAAATTCCTTGAAAACTCACGAAAAAATCATTATTTTATGAAAAAGACAAAAAAAAGTGTTGATTTTTTAATAATTATTCATTAAACTCTTAAACAACTTCAGAAAATATTAATTATTCTGAAAATTCCAATAAAGGGGTACGTAAAATGAAAAAGAAATTTACATTTGGGTTGGTTGCGGTATGCGGCCTTGTACTTGCTGGATGTTATGGCGGCAGTTCAGCCACAAGCAGTAGTTCAGCAAAAAGCGGTTCAGCAGATGGAGGAGGCGTATTTAACTTAGTCGTGCCTCAAGAAATGCCTACAGCTGACTTATCAGTTGCAACAGATACAATCAGTTTTACAGCATTGAATAACGTTTATGAAGGTATTTACCGTCTTGATGAAGATAGCAAACCACAGCCGGCAGGAGCTAGCGAGTTGGCAGAAGTCAGTGAAGACGGATTAACTTACAAAATCAAATTACGAGAAGACGCAAAATGGTCAAATGGTGATCCTGTGACAGCAGCGGATTACGTTTATGGTTGGCAACGAACAGTAGACCCAGCTACAGCTTCTGAATATGCTTACCTGTATGCGCCAGTTGAAAACGCAGAAGACATCACAGCTGGAAAGAAAGATAAATCAGAACTAGGGATCAAAGCAGTTGGCGACTATGAATTAGAAATCAAATTGACGAAACAAACACCATATTTCCAATACCTGCTTGCTTTCCCATCATTTTTCCCACAAAAACAATCCGTAGTGGAAGAAAATGGGGATGCCTATGCATCTGCAAGTGATAAAGCTGTTTATAATGGACCATTCACATTAGAAGATTTCGATGGACCAGGAACAGATACAGAATGGACTTATAAGAAAAATGACCATTACTGGGACAAAGACACAGTAAAACTTTCTGAAATCAAAGTCAGTGTAGTAAAAGAATCTTCTACTGCGTTGAACTTATTCAAAGATGGCCAAGCAGATGATGTGATCTTGTCTGGTGAATTAGCACAGCAAAACGCAAACGATCCAGCTTATACTTCTGTTAAAGAAGCACGAACAAGCTATATCGAATTCAACCAACGCGAAAAGAATTCACCATTCAACAATGTGAACCTAAGAAAAGCTATTTCTTATTCTATCGATCGTGAAGCTTTAGTAAAACAAGTACTAGGTGACGGATCAGTTGTCTCTACAGGATTGATCCCATCAGATATGGTAAAAAGTCCAACAACGAACGAAGACTTTGTAAAAGAAGCTGGAAAATTAGTTTCTTATGACAAAGACAAAGCAAAAGAATATTGGGAAAAAGCGAAAAAAGAATTGGGCGTTGATTCTTTAGAATTTGATTTGATGGCTTCTGATGATGATTCATCGAAAAAAGTAATCGAATATGTTCAAAACTCAATCCAAGAAAACTTGGATGGCGTAACAGTCAAACCAACACCTGTTCCATTCTCTGTACGTCTTGACCGCTCAACTTCGGGTGATTTTGACGCAGTACTAGGTGGATGGGCTGCTGACTATGCAGACCCAAGCAGCTTTACTGATTTGTTTGTCACAGGTAATTCATACAACCGTGGTCGCTGGAGCAATGCAGAATATGACGAAGCAGTTAAAGCAGCTTCATCAACAGATGCTGGCGATGAACAAGCACGTTGGGATGATTTCCAAAAAGCAATCAAGATCATCTCTGATGATATGGGTGTCGTTCCGGTGTACCAAAAAGCAGAAGGTCACCTAGTGAATGAAAAAATCAAAGGTATCGTTCACCATGCTGCAGGCGCTTCATGGGATTACAAATGGACATACGTTGAAGAATAATCGTTAATACCGTGAGCATGAGAAAAAACGAGGCTGCGGCAAATGTCGCAACCTCGTTCTCATATTTACTTATCCTAACAAAGAAAAAAGCATGAAAATAGCAGAAAGAGCAATTAGTATTCCGGCAATGATCAGCCAAAAGCTGTACATACCGTAGCTGGCAGACGAGAGCGAGGAAAATTCTGGTTTTTTCTTTCGGTTCCTTGTTCGTGCAAGATGGACTGATCGCTGAAAATGATCGAAGAAACCCGAAGAAAAGACCCATAAAAAACCGCCGATAATCAGAAACGGCAATGACCATAAGAATAGATCATTAGATAATTGAATGAGTGTAAAGGAATGGTTGATGACGTTTTTTATTAAAATAACCAGAATCAGTAGAAAAGCTACTGCGTAAGGGATAGATTTTTTTTTCATTTGATTGCTCCTTTATTTTTGGTTCATTATCTAATAATGTAGCGAAACATCTGTCAGAAGTCAAAAGCTAGGGGGAAACATTAGTGAATAGTTATATCAAATATGTATTAAAACGTGTCTTTTTCATGATCATCACGCTTTGGTTAATTGCAACAATCACCTTTTTCTTGATGCAATTGCTGCCGGGCACGCCATATACGAATCAGGAACGTTTGAGTCCTGAAACAATCGAGATGCTAAATAAACAAGTCGGTTTGGATAAACCAGTTATCGTACAATATGGGATTTATCTTTCTAATTTGCTTCAAGGCGATTTTGGAATTTCCTTCCAATTTAAAAACCAGCCAGTCGCACATTTGTTAGCTGGAAGAATCGGACCATCTTTGCAATTAGGGTTACAGGCAATTATCTTTGGAACAGTCCTAGGAACGATTTTAGGAACGATTTCTGCCATGAAGCAAAATACATGGGCAGATACATCTTCTACACTTGTAGCGATATTAGGTCGTTCCATTCCAAACTTTGTATTTGCTGTTTTACTACAATATATCTTTGCAATCAAATTACAAGTTTTACCAATCGCAAAATGGGATGGCTTTGTGTACACGATCTTGCCGACAATTGCATTGGCCATGTCGCCGCTTGCTGATTCTGCTCGATTTATCCGGACGGAAATGGTGGAAGTACTGCATAGTGATTACGTGGAATTAGCAAAAGCAAAAGGGTTGAGCCGTTGGGAAATCGCCTTTAAACATGGTCTTCGAAATAGTTTGATCCCATTGATGACTTTATTAGGACCCTTGGCTGTCGCATTGATGACCGGATCACTGGTGGTAGAAAATATCTTTGCTATTCCTGGTATCGGGGAACAATTCGTTAAGTCGATCACAACAAATGATTATCCTACGATCATGGCTGTAACGATCCTTTACTCATTTATGTTGATTTTTGTTATTTTGATCGTTGATTTGTTGTACGGTCTAGTTGATCCAAGAATTCGTGTTTCAGAAGGGAGCCGAGGATAAATGGAAATGACACCAAAGCGTTATGAAACAGTCGCAGATATTCCTGCGGATGAGTTTCTTCCATTACAAAAAAATACCGAAGAAGAACGTGAGCAGATTACTGCGCCTTCTTTGAATTTTATCCAAGATTCATGGCGCCGTTTAAAGAAAAACAAAGCTGCCGTTATTTCAATGTTTTTACTGTTGGTCATCATTTTGATCTCTGTGGTCACGATCTTTGTTTCTCCACATGATCCAACTGCCCAAAATGTGGCTTATATCAATCTGCCTCCTCGTATTCCGGGAATCAATATCGATGGATTGAATGGAAAAGCAATGGTCGGCGGTGAACTGGTGGATAAATATGCTCAAGCAAACGTTCCTTCAAACGTAAGTTTCTTTTTAGGAACAGACGGTTTGGGCCGTGATGTATTAAGCCGTTTATTTATGGGAACGAGAATCTCGTTGCTGATCGCATTTATTGCTGCATTACTAGATGTAACGATTGGTGTAGCTTACGGGTTAATATCTGGTTTGTTAGGCGGACGTGTCGATAATGCGATGCAACGTTTTTTGGAAATCTTGTCAGGAATTCCAAACCTCGTTGTCATGATCTTGATGTTGGTCGTTTTTGAACCAGGAATTTTTTCCATCGTGGCTGCTATGGCCATCACAAACTGGATACCAATGGCACGTATCGTTCGTGCACAAACAATGAAATTAAAAGATCAAGAATATGTTCTAGCTGGATTGACATTAGGTGAATCAAGAATGAAAATTGCATTCAAACATATTTTGCCGAATATCTCCAGTGTCATTATTATTCAAATGATGTTTAGCATCCCATCTGCTATTTTCTTCGAAGCCTTTTTAAGTTTTATCGGTTTAGGTCTTACGCCTCCGTCAGCTTCATTAGGAACGATGTTGAGCGAAGGGTACAAGACATTCCTGTATCTGCCTTATCTATTATGGATTCCGGCAGTAACTTTATCGGTTATCATGATTGGCTTTAACTTACTTGCTGATGGATTGCGTGATGCCTTTGATCCTAAAATGAAAGAGTGAGGACGATGACGAAAATTTTAGAAGTGAAAGACTTAGAAATCTCTTTTGATACGTATGCTGGAAAGGTACGAGCGATTCGCGGTGTCAATTTTCATTTGAATAAAGGAGAAACATTGGCGATCGTTGGGGAATCTGGAAGCGGAAAATCAGTGACGACCAGAAGCATCATGCGCTTGCTGTCGAGCAATGCCAATATAGATGCTGGGCAAATCCTCTTTAAAGGTAAAGACATCGTTGAAAAGACAGAAAGAGAGATGCAAAAAATCCGCGGAAAAGAAATAGCAATGATTTTCCAAGATCCAATGACCTCTTTAGATCCGACGATGCCTATTGGGAAACAAGTTGCTGAGTCTCTTAGAAAGCATAATAAAGTTTCGAAAAAAGAGGGACAAAAAGCTGCATTAGAACTGCTTAAATTAGTTGGTATACCTGAAGCTGAGAAACGTATCAATAGTTATCCCCATCAGTTTTCAGGAGGTCAACGCCAACGGATCGTGATTGCGATCGCACTGGTATGTTATCCGGAAATCCTGATTGCTGATGAACCCACAACAGCACTTGATGTGACTATCCAAGCACAAATTTTGGAACTGCTGAAAGAAATTCAGACAAAAATCGATACATCAATCATTTTTATCACTCATGACCTTGGTGTAGTAGCAAACGTTGCTGACCGTGTAGCTGTTATGTATGGGGGAAGAATCGTTGAAGTTGGAACATCCGAAGAGATTTTCTACAACCCGCAACATCCCTATACTTGGGGACTGCTTGGGTCAATGCCGACATTAGACAGTGCGAACGACCGATTGTATGCCATTCCTGGTTCTCCACCGGATTTATTGAACCCGCCAAAAGGAGACGCATTCTACCCAAGAAATGAATTCGCGATGAAAATCGATGCAGAACAAGAACCGCCATTTTTTGAACTATCAAAAACGCACAAGGCAGCAACTTGGCTACTTGCTCCACAAGCGCCTAAAGTGACGCCGCCAGAAGAAATCCAACGTCGCTGGGCTATTTTTAAAGAGAAACAAAAACATACTTATGGTCAAGGAGGAATTGCTGATGCCAAATAAACTACTTGAAGTTAAAGGACTGAAACAGTATTTCAATGTAGGAAAAAAGAATGAAGTACATGCTGTAAATGACATCAGCTTTCACATCTATGAAGGAGAAACATTTGGTTTAGTAGGAGAATCTGGAAGCGGAAAATCCACTACTGGCCGTACGATCATTCGTTTGAATGAACCTACTGACGGTGAGATATTATTCGACGGTCAAGATGTAACGAAGATCAAAGACAAAAAAGGATTGACGAAATTCCGACATGATGTTCAGATGATCTTTCAAGATCCATACGCTTCGTTGAATCCTCGGATGAAAGTCAGAGATATCATTGCGGAAGGAATTGATGTCAATGGGTTAGCTAAGTCACCAAAGGAACGTGCCAAAAAAGTCGATGATCTATTAAGAACCGTTGGATTGAATCCGAGCCATGGCACTCGTTATCCCCATGAATTTTCAGGAGGACAACGCCAGCGTATTGGTATTGCACGAGCATTAGCAGTAAAACCGCGATTTATCATTTGCGATGAACCGATTTCTGCATTAGATGTTTCCATCCAAGCCCAAGTTGTTAATTTATTGCAAGATCTCCAACGAGAACATCAATTGACCTATCTATTTATTGCGCATGATTTATCAATGGTTAAACATATCAGCGACCGAATCGGTGTAATGCATAACGGTTTGTTATTAGAAATGGGAAAAAGTGATGAAATATATAATCATGGTGTCCATCCTTATACAGAAAGTTTGTTATCTGCTATTCCTTTGCCAGATCCAGATCATGAGAGAAAGCGCAGAAGAATCAAATATCAACCCGAACCAGATGACGGACAAGTACGTCAGCTTCGTGAAATCGCACCAGAACATTTTGTCTATGCAACTGAGCAGGAAGTCCCATATTATGCAAAAAAATTAAAACGACAAAAGGAATCTCTTCTGGTTGCTAACTAGGAGGGACATAGATGCTAAAAGCTTTTAAATTCCGTATGTATCCGACAGAAGAACAAAAACAGCAATTGATCCGTACTTTTGGCTGTGTTCGATTTACCTATAACCATTTGCTGAAAGAACGGCAGAAAAGTTGGCAACAAACAGGAGTGGCCGATTTTTCCCTCACGCCTGCTACGTTAAAAAAAGAATACCCATTCTTAAAAGAGGTAGACAGTCTTGCTTTAGCAAATGCACAGCTTAATTTGGACCGAGCTTTTCGCAATTATTTCAAGGGACGTGCCAGCTTTCCAAAGCTTAAAACGAAAAAAAGTATGTGGCAATCTTATACGACGAATAATCAAACCCATACGGTCTATCTGAAAAACGGTCATTTAAAATTACCAAAACAAAAAGAACTGATCAAGATAAACCAGCACCGTCCAGTCGAAGGCACGATTCGTTCCGCTACGATTTCTGCTCGATATAATGAAGAGTTCTATGTCGCACTACTTTGTGATGTTTCATCAATAAAAAAAGAATCTTCAGCTAAATGGATTGGGATTGCCTATCATCCAAAAACATTGATCGAAACATCGCAGCCCATAGAAGTAACTTTGCCAAAATTTGACCAGACAGAAGAAAAACTTCAGCATGCACAGCGGAAATTAAGCGTAAAAGTCCGCTCCGCTCACCATAGAAAGACCAGGTTAGATAAGGCAAGCAATTATCAGAAACAAAAGAGAAAAGTAATGGATCTTTATCTGAAACAAAAGAACCAACGAGAAGATTATCTTGAACAATTATCTGGGAAATTGGTCAAACAATATGACTACTTATTTGTAGAATCTTTTCCAAAAGAAGAGGCACATGCTGATTTTTCTATTCATGACTGGCATAAATTAATAACAAAATTGCGTTATAAGTCCCAATGGTATAATAAAAAATTTCTTTTGATCAATACCGACGGAGCAGAAGAAAGCAATTCTGTAAGAAAGAGCCAAGTGTTAGAACAACTAGGCAGGCATTCGGTCATCAAGGAATAAAAAATGAATGAAACTGACAGGAGCGTTAGGGTTCGCCTTGTTAATAAAAAGTCTGATTGACTTTTGTTTCTAGGAATTTTCTTTTGAAGAAAAGCTCACTAATTATGACAAACCAATAAAACAATAGCAGAAAAAATTCGTACGAGTTTTTTCTGCTATTGTTATTTTTTTATTCGAAGAATTTTACTGACACGCCAAAGTATAGAGCAAAAAACGCAAAACACAAAGAGCGGCTTTCCATTTTTCTTGAGTGTTTAGAACGGAGCCCTTTCTTCACAATCCTTACTCATGATGCCCCGGCTTGAGCTGATAGATTTTTGAAGGGCGACCGATTCCTACAGGACGTTCGCCAATCTCGTCGAAATATTGGAGCATAGCTTTCTTAAAATTGGAATGATCGATCGTTTTATAATCGATTCCTAAGAACTTTGCAAATACTTTTCGAGCTTCTGTAATCGTGAAATCTTTACCTAAAACTTGCAAAACTTGCGGTTCGTGTTCCATTTTATTGACTACACGGTTGAATGCTTTCAAAATGATTTGACTATGGTCAAAAGCTAAAGTATCTTTGCCAGAAGACTCTCCAGTGACTAAGTCAAGTGAGATAGCCACTTCTCCGCTCGATAAATTGATTTTGTTGCCGTGACGTTCCAATGTGAACCAGCGTACTTCTTTAGCATCATCTCCGGCGATCAGCGGTTCTTCTCCAATAAAAGCTAAGTAGCTGACTGTGACGACCCAACCTCGCGGATCTCGATTAGGCGTACTGAATGTATGCAGTTGTTCAATGTTTTCTTTAGAGATAACTACACCAGTTTCTTCTTTTGTTTCTCTTAAGACACTTTCTCCAGTTGACTCATCCTTTTGGACAAAACCACCAGGTAATGCCCATGAATTTCGATAAGGATGCCCTTTTCGTTGGATCAGCAATACTTTCAGCTGATCTTCTTCTTTGTTATAGCACATCAGTACGATATCGACAGTCAAAGAGGGCTTGTCATATTCTGGACGTTCCTGTTTTTGATACCAGTTAAGAAAATCTTCTTCACTTGCTTCATGTTCATAATATAATTTTTCTTCTTCTTTAGAAGCAAATCGGTTCATCAGACCACCTCCGTTGACATTAAAAGTACTTTTTACCTTATTGTAGCAGACTCTGAAAAAAAACCAAGGATTTACTTGGAAAATCCTTGGTTCTCCCTTAAATATGAAAAATAAATGGAAGTACTAGATTGAATAAAAAGAAAAGCAGATAAAACGGTAATACTTTATACCGCTCTTCACGAACGGCAAAGAAGCCGCAAATAACGATATATGCGTCAATGACAAAACGTAAAAGCCATGCGACTGTCATGAAACTGTTCAAATGCCCATGAAGGTTAAAATAACCATACATACGAATATAAAAATAGCTGAATATCAAATGTGCTAATGAAAGAAAAGCAATACTAAGTGTAAAAAAAAGATGTTTCTTCTGCATGATCGTTCCAGTCCCTTACTAAAATAGATAGTCTTTATTATACCACGAGTCAGAAGAGAAATAAAAAGCCGTCTCCAACTAAACATGAAACAAGATGAAAAATAGCATTTATTCCCTCTGTCCTTCCTTTTGAAGGAGGGATTCATCATAGAGAAGAAGTCATTTATCCAGACTTTTTCATTTTGAAAAAAAGCTAACAGCTTGCTTTTTTTATGGTATACTAGCAAGGAAACGAATTCGCATCATGCGATAAAGGAGGAAGAGCCCCGTGGCAGAAAAGGAAACTTTTTATATCACTACGCCAATCTATTATCCAAGCGGCAAACTTCATATCGGCAACTCATATACTACGATTGCATGTGACGCAATTGCTCGTTATAAACGGTTGATGGGCTTTGATGTGTTTTATCTCACTGGAGTGGATGAACATGGTCAAAAAATCGAAACAAAAGCAGAAGAATTAGGTGTAAAACCGCAAGAATACGTAGATAAAATGGCGGCTGATGTCAAAAAATTATGGAAAACGCTTGATATCAGTTATGACAAATTCATTCGTACGACAGATGATTACCATAAAGCAGCTGTTCAAAAAATATTTGATCGTTTATTAGAACAGGGAGACATTTACTTAGGTGAATATGAAGGCTGGTACTCTGTTTCTGACGAAGAATTCTTTACGGAAACACAACTTGCAGAAGTGTACAAAGATGATGAAGGCAATGTGATCGGCGGTAAAGCGCCAAGCGGACACGAAGTAGAATTGGTAAAAGAAGAATCTTACTTCTTCCGCATGAGCAAATACGCAGATCGTCTGTTGGAATACTATGAAGAACATCCTGAATTCATCCAACCAGAATCTCGTAAAAATGAAATGATCAACAACTTTATCAAACCAGGATTAGAAGATCTTGCAGTTTCAAGAACAACCTTTACTTGGGGGGTACCAGTCAAGAGTGATCCGAAACATGTGGTGTATGTATGGATCGATGCATTGTCCAATTACATCACTGCACTAGGCTACGGGTCCGAGGATGAAAGTCTA
The DNA here is from genome assembly GCF_001814285.1 of Enterococcus sp. HMSC076E04. NCBI lineage: Bacteria > Bacillati > Bacillota > Bacilli > Lactobacillales > Enterococcaceae > Enterococcus > Enterococcus sp. HMSC076E04. The sequence goes on from NZ_KV815616.1 coordinate 21,876, forward strand.
TTCGAAAAATACTGGCCTGCAGATGTTCAGATGGTCGGTAAAGAAATCGTTCGCTTCCATACGATCTATTGGCCAATCATGCTGATGGCTCTTGATTTGCCTCTGCCTAAAAAAGTATTTGGTCATGGCTGGTTATTGATGAAAGATGGAAAAATGTCTAAATCAAAAGGAAATGTCGTTTATCCTGAAATGCTTGTGGAACGTTATGGTTTAGATGCACTCCGTTATTATTTGCTTCGTGCTGTGCCATTTGGGTCAGATGGCGTCTTTACGCCAGAAGATTTTGTTTCTCGTGTCAATTATGATCTGGCAAATGATCTAGGGAACTTATTGAATCGTACGATCGCTATGATCAACAAATATTGTGATGGTCTCGTTCCTGATTATGCCTCACTTGTCACTCCATTTGACAGTGAACTGTCTACGACGGCTGCTAACGTTGTCGGACGTTACCATGATGCAATGGAAAAAATGGAATTCAATACAGCGTTAGCTGAAATCTGGGTGCTGATTTCTCGTGCAAACAAATACATTGACGAAACAGAACCATGGGTATTAGCAAAAGATGAAGAAAAGAACGCTGAATTGAATAGTGTCATGATCCATTTAGCTGAATCCTTGCGTATCGCCGCAATTTTACTTCAACCGATCATGACAGAAACGCCAGAGAAGATCTTCAATCAACTAGGGTTGGACCCTGAAACGATGAATCTTGAAGGATTGCACTTTGGCGAATTCCCTTCAGGAACAAAAGTAGTTGCAAAAGGTACACCAATCTTCCCACGTTTGGATATGGAAGAAGAAGTTGCTTTTATCCAAGAAAAAATGTCTGAAGGTACTCAAACAAACGAAGATACAGTCAAATGGGATCCAGAAGAAACAGAACTTGTTTCAACGAAAGAAAAACAAATCAAATTTGATGTATTTGAAAAAGTTGAACTAAAAGTAGCAGAAGTCATCAACTGCCAAAAAGTAGAAGGGGCAGATAAGTTGTTGCAATTCCGACTAGATGCTGGAGACAGCCAAGATCGTCAAATTTTGTCAGGAATCGCTGAATTCTATCCTGATCCAAGCGAACTGATTGGGAAAAAAGTAGTGATCGTCGCAAATCTGAAACCACGAAAGATGCGTGGACAAATCAGTCAAGGAATGATCCTTTCCGCAGAAGCACCAGATGGCTCTTTACAAGTGATTGAAGCACCAAAATCCATGCCGAATGGCTCAGAGATCGCATAAAATCATAAGAAAAACTCGCAAGACAATGTTGCTTGCGAGTTTTTTTAATTCCTGTCAATTGCCCCAATGGTGATTATGGAAGCCAATCATATAATAAAGACACATATAACCATATAAAATGTATCCTAGAAAAAGAAGGACGAGCTTTACCCACCGATGGAATCTGCAGCTTCCTAAAAACAAAAGAAAAAGTGGCTGCGAATAGTTGAATAAAATATTTGTGATCCTTTCCTCTGTCTGCCAATTAAGAAAAAGGCTAATAGGAATCGTAAAGACAGAAAGAAGCAACATAATGATAAGTGGACGGGCGGTTTTTAATTGGTTCATCTGGGGTACTCCTTTTTATTTTATTGTCTCTTACATCCAAGGATTTTGAAAGCAATAATTTGTTGACATCTACTAATAGTATTTAAAATAAAGAAAACAATCATCGATTTTGACCTCGATGATTGTTTTCTTTATTTTGTAAAAATCCGATTATTTGATTTTATGGTAACCTTTTATTTTTGTCTTCAAACGGCTTGGTAAGAGCGCAGTAAGCAGTGCAAATGGAATCGAAAAGACATACCAGAAAATCGTTCTTCCAATACCATAACGCTGATACAGTTTCGTCAACATCACATGAAGCAAGATCAATCCTAAAAGCAAGGCACCAGCTGAAAACCAATGATTATTCCAATGCATGACTTCACGAAGTGCCATCACTCCGAAGGGATAAAAATAAAAATAGATCCCTACTAAGGTCATCCGCCAGTTCTTTGTAAATGTTCCGATGTTCAATAAAAAGAAAATCGCTGAAAGCAAAATACCGATAGGTGGGAATAGCCCCACTAGAAAGGAATACAACATCCCCCACAAAATCATCACGGGACCTTTGATCAATGCAACGATTGCGATGAACACAGTCAGCAATATCAATTTTTGTGATAACGTCGCAATGGTCAATAATCCAAATAAAATCAACGTGAACCAATGCCAACGGGACTGCTGCTGTTCTTTACGAGAAAAATCGATTCGGTTGGATAAATAATCTGCTAATTTCGGATAAGAACGCTTAAAATCCATAAACTGTTCCTCCTTCGTGGAAAAGGTAGGTTTAGTATACGCAAAATAAAGAGGAAATACATCCGTCTTAAGAGGGAGTTTTTCATTGAAAGTTGAGAAAAAAGAATGGTAAATTAAAATATTCTCAGTTATACTGAAAATTATACCAAATTTCAAAGAAGAAAGAGGATGGGAATGAAAGGCAAACTAAAACGAGAAATCAATCTGTTTGGCGCATTAGCTACCGTTATGGGAACCGTGATCGGCGCAGGGGTCTTCTTTAAAACCGCTGCTGTTACTGCAAGCACACAGTCTACAAGTTTGACATTACTAGCTTGGCTTTTGGGTGGTTTCTTAACGATCTGTGCTGGATTGACAGTGGCTGAATTAGCTACAGCGATCCCAGAAACTGGTGGAGCTGTCAAATATATTGAAGCAGCTTATGGAAAGCTGCCTAGCTTTTTATTAGGATGGGCGCAAAGCTTGATTTATTTCCCTGCTAATATTGCTGCATTATCGATTATCTTTGCGACACAATTGACGAACTTATTACAATTATCTACCGACTACCTTTTGTTGATTGCAGTGATTACCGCTGTTTCTGTGACAGGATTGAATTTATTAGGAACAAAAGTCGGTGCGTCTGTACAATCAGTGACGCTGATTGTTAAATTGATACCAATTGCCGTGATTGTCGTATGGGGATTATTGACACCAGGACAAGGAACTGTCCAGCTATTTCCAATCGAAGCTGGAAAAGAGGTTACTTTTGTCGAAGGCTTGAGCAGTGCGTTGCTAGCAACATTGTTTGCTTATGACGGCTGGTTAGGCGTCGGCGCAATGGCTGGTGAAATGAAACGGCCGGAAAAAGATTTGCCTAAAGCGATTATACTTGGGCTGAGTTTTGTCACTGTCGTTTATTTATTGATCAATTTTGTTTTCTTGAAAACTCTGCCGATTGATCATCTTGCCGGTAATTTGAACGCAGCTTCTGAAGCATCAGACGTCATTTTTGGAGAAATCGGCGGAAAACTGGTCACTATTGGGATTTTGATTTCGGTATACGGGGCATTGAATGGGTATACCTTAACTGGGATTCGTGTGCCTTATGCGATGGCTTTGGAAGACGAGCTACCTTTCAGCAAACAGCTGACAAAGCTTTCAAAGAAATTTACGGTACCTTATGTTCCTGCGATTTTCCAGTTAGCAGTAGCTTGTATTATGATGAGCCTTGGTTCTTTCGACTTTTTAACCGACATGTTGATTTTTGTGATGTGGCTATTCAGTTTACTGATTTTTATCGGTGTCTTTATTTTAAGAAAAAAAGCGCCGAAATTGCCACGCCCATATAAAGTACCGCTTTATCCAATCGTTCCGATTATTGCGATTCTCGGTGCTATTTTCATTTTAGGTATGACGATGATGACGCAAACGAAATTAGCATTGATCGGTATAGGTGTTACCTTGATTGGTATCCCAGTCTATTATCAAAAAAAGAAAAAACGCTCAGAAGAGTAAAATATTTCAACAACAGATAGAAAAAGTACGAACTAAGTCCTCTGGATCTTCGTGCTTTTTCTGTTTCAACAAAACAAGTTCTTCTATTTTGATTTTTGCTACTTCTGCAAGCAGTGCTAATGTGCTAAAGTAAGAATGAAAAGGAGCGATAAACATGATATTTGATTCTCATACCCATTTAAATGCGGAACAGTTCAATGAAGATATTCCAGAAACGATTCAGCGAGCACAAGAAATGGGGGTAACGAAAATGGCGGTCGTGGGCTTCGATACGCCAACGATTGAAAAGTCTTTGCAATTAAGCCATGACTATCCAAATATATACAGTATTATCGGTTGGCATCCGACAGAGGCTGGCAGTTATACGAAAGAAATCGAAAATAAATTACAAGAACAATTGACTTTACCAAAGGTTGTAGCATTAGGGGAAATTGGCTTGGATTATCATTGGATGGAAGACCCGAAAGAAGTCCAAGATAAAGTATTTCGCAGACAGATTGCTATCGCAAAAGAAATGAACCTTCCAATCAGTATCCATACTAGAGAAGCACTTGAAGACACGTATCAAATCCTAAAAGAAGAAGATGTTCGAGATATCGGTGGAATCATGCATAGTTTCAGCGGTGATTATGAATGGGCAAAACGATTTCTTGATTTAGGGATGCATATTTCATTTAGCGGTGTCGTCACTTTCAAAAAAGCATTAGACGTCCAAGAGGCTGCAACAAATGTACCAATCGAACGATTACTTGTGGAAACAGATGCCCCTTATTTGGCACCAGTTCCTTTTAGAGGAAAGCGAAATGAACCAGGCTATACTCGTTATACAGTAGAAAAGATTGCTGAACTTCGGAATCTGCCAACAGAAGAAGTGGCTGCCCAAACATGGTCAAATGCGCACCGATTATTTGGTCTAAGCGAACATGGATAAGATGAGGATCCAAGAGATTATAGTCGTTGAAGGAAAAGACGATACAAGAAGGCTACGGGAAGTAGTTGATGCAGATACGATAGAAACGATCGGTTCTGCTATCAATGAAGATATCCTGATGCAAATTGAACATGCCCAAGAGACACGAGGGGTGATCGTTTTTACCGATCCTGATTTTTCAGGAGAAAAAATAAGAAAAATCATTATGGAAGCTGTTCCTCAGGCAAAACATGCTTTTTTGCCGCGTACACAAGCTAAACCAAAGAAAAAGGGAAGTCTTGGTGTTGAACATGCAAGTGATGCTGCTATTTTAGAAGCATTGAAAAAAGTTGTGACGCCAGACATTTCCCAAACGGCTGTTTCTGAAATCACTAGACAAGACCTTTTAGACTATGGTTTAATAGCTGGAGCACAAGCAAAAGAAAAACGAGAAAAACTAGGTGATGAGTTGCGTATCGGTTATACGAACGGCAAACAATTGGAAAAACGTTTGAAGATGTTTCGTATCACGCCGAAAGAGCTCGCACAAGCAATGAAAATAGTGGAGGAACAACATGAGTGAATATCGTGAAATCGCGACACCCTCTAGAACAAAAGAGATTTTATTGAAACATGGTTTTTCATTTAAAAAAAGTTTAGGACAAAATTTTCTCACTGAACCCAATATTTTAAGAAAAATCGTAGAAACTGCGCAAATAGATGAACGAACGAACGTGATCGAAGTTGGGCCAGGAATCGGCGCATTGACAGAACAATTAGCGATGCATGCAAAGCAAGTCGTAGCATTTGAGATTGATGATCGTTTGATCCCTGTATTGGCTGATACGATGCAACCCTATGACAATGTGACCATCATACATCAAGATATTCTGAAGACGGATTTATCAACAGCCGTAAGAGAAACATTTCAAGAAGAGCTTCCGTTAAAAGTCGTGGCGAATTTACCTTATTATATTACGACGCCCATCATGATGCATTTTCTTGAATCGGATTTGGTCGTAGATGAATTAGTCGTCATGATGCAAAAAGAAGTAGCTGATCGAATCTCTGCTGAACCAGGAACGAAAGCTTACGGTTCATTATCGATTGCTGTTCAATATTATATGGAAGCCAGTTTAGCCTTCATCGTACCAAAAACAGTATTTGTCCCTCAGCCAAATGTAGATTCAGCGATTTTGAAACTGACAAGAAGAGATACACCGGCAGTAGAAGTGACGGACGAAAAAGCATTTTTCCGATTGACAAAAGCTGCATTTCAGCAAAGAAGAAAAACGCTTTGGAATAATTTGCAGCATTCGTATGGCAAAGATGATCAGACAAAAGCATGGTTAGCAAAAAGCTTGGAAACGGCTGGAATCGATCCAAAACGTCGTGGAGAGACGTTGTCATTACAAGAATTTGCCGCATTAAGCAATGCGATGTCAGAAAATAAGCAGTAAAAAAAGAGGTTGTGAGCCTGCCGTTTAACTCTGAGGCACAAGGAGCAATTTCAAAAAACAGCTTCTCCTATTTTTGATTTGGTTGGTCTTATTTCCGCAAAGGCAAGCTTTTGATTCCCATTATGAACAAGGAGATGTGACACAAATTTTGTCACATCTCCTATTTTTGTCTCTTGATCAAAAAATTCTTATACTGGATACTCACACTCATTTTGTATGGATTTAGAAAAGAATATGTGTCTTGACAGTTATTGATAAGTGAGTTATACTAAGTCGACATTTATGTGTCAAGACATATTAGGAGAGGGAAAAAATGAGAAAAAATTCAGTTCGAAAACTAACGATTTCTGCTTTATTGATTGGGATGGGGGTCATTATCCCAATGGTTATGCCTAAAATCATGATCCCACCTGCTTCTTTTACATTAGCGTCTCATGTGCCATTATTTATTGCGATGTTTTTTACACCAGGAGTTGCAGTGGCTGTTGCACTAGGTACGACATTCGGTTTCTTTTTGACAACGCCAGTTATCATTGCATTGCGCGCATTGTCACATCTTGTATTTGCATTGATCGGGGCATGGTACTTGCAAAAGCATCCTAGTATCGTTTTAAAGAATGGACAGTTTACTTTTACTAATTGGCGTTTCCAAGGGTTCAATTTTGTGATAGGTGTGATTCATTCTTTAGTAGAAATGCTAGTAGTCAGCATCTTTTACTTCATCGGTAATATGCCTGACACGTATTACTCTCAAGGATATTTTTATACAGTGTTCATCTTGATGGGAATTGGTGGACTCATCCACAGTTTGGTTGATTATAATATTGCTTATTTTATAGCAGGAACACTCAGCAAATACTTTGATATCCCGGTATTTACGGCAGCAAAAAAAGGAAATCGGAAAGAATCGATTCAAGGGTACGCGAAGAAAACGACATACTAATGATCTATCAAAGAAAAACTCTCATCTGCTAACGGATAATAAATCCGCTAAGATGAGCGTTTTTTGTCCTAAAAAGAGCTACACCACTATTTTCTGGCGTAGCTCTGAAGGGGGCAGATTAGGGAAGTTTGATGACTTGTTCGGTTTCTTTATCAAAGAAGTGCCCTTTATTGATGTTGAAGGCAAGGTCAACCATTTCACCTGGTTTATGGAAATCTCTTGCATCTACTTTTGAGATGAACTCAGTAGAACCAGTTTTTGTGTAAAGCATCGTTTCAGCACCAAGTAATTCGGAAACGACAACTTCTGATTTCACTACGGCTTCAGGTGAAGCTTCAAGGGCTACTTGTTCACTGTGGATGTCTTCTGGACGAATGCCGAAGATGACTTCTTTTCCTTCATAACCTTTTTCGACTAATACTTTGTTTTTCCCTTCAGGAATACGAAGCTTAAGCCCATGTCCATCTGTGATGACACCGTTTTTCAATGTCACATTAAAGAAGTTCATGGCAGGAGATCCAATAAAGCCGGCAACGAACATATTGACTGGTGTATCATAAACTTCTTTCGGTGTACCGATTTGCTGGATAAATCCGTCTTTCATGATAACGATTCGGTCAGCCATAGTCATCGCTTCTGTCTGATCATGAGTAACATAGATCGTCGTTGTTTCAAGACGTTGGTGAAGTTTGGCAATTTCAGCACGCATGGCTACACGTAATTTAGCATCTAAGTTTGACAATGGTTCATCCATCAAGAAGACTTTGGCATCCCGAACGATTGCACGTCCTAATGCTACACGTTGTCTTTGTCCACCAGATAAAGCAGCTGGTTTTCGTTTCAAGTATTCTGTCAGTCCGAGGATCTCTGCTGCATTGTCCACACGCTTTTTAATGTCTGCTTTATCATATTTACGTAATTTCAAACCAAAAGCCATATTATCATAAACAGTCATGTGAGGATACAATGCATAGTTTTGGAAAACCATGGCAATATCACGGTCTTTAGGTGCCACGTCATTCATGACTTTTCCGCCAATATTTAGTTCTCCTTCAGAGATATCTTCCAGTCCCGCAATCATTCGCAAAGTAGTTGACTTTCCACAACCGGAAGGACCAACAAAAACGATAAATTCACGATCTTTGATTGATAGATTAAAATCAGTCACAGAATAATTTTCTGCATTATCATATTTTTTATATACGTTTTTCAGAGCCATTTCTACCATAATACGTTCCACACTTTCTTTTTTAGTTTTATTAACTGATTAAAGTATAAATGAAAGCGTTAACTAAGTTCAATGTCATGTTGAACAAGAATTTTTTCTTTTTTTTGTCAATGTGCTAGTTTTAAGCTTCAATAAATATCCATAAGAAATAAAAACTGATACACTGGAGTAAATAAGTATGTTAACCATATCAAAAGGAGTGTCTCTTATGAAAATCGCTTTAATCGCTCATGACCGAAAAAAACCTATGATGGTGAAATTAGCAACAGCGTATAAAACAATATTGGAAAAACATGAACTTTTTGCTACTGGGACGACTGGACAACGGATCACGGAAGCGACCGGCTTGCCCATTCATCGGTTTAAATCCGGACCGTTAGGCGGAGATCAGCAAATTGGAGCAATGATCTCGGAGGACCAGTTAGATTTGGTGATTTTTCTTCGAGACCCCCTAGCTGCACAGCCGCATGAACCAGATGTAACAGCACTTATCCGTTTGTCTGATGTTTATGAGATTCCGTTGGCTACGAATATCGGAACAGCTGAGGTGCTGCTAAGAGGACTGGAAGCCGGCTTCCTAGATTTTCGAAGAATCGTCCATGAAATAGACAAACGTCCACTTTCATTTTGATGAATAAGTGTATGGAAAAATAACGTTTAATGTTCGCTTATATGTAGCTATAAAAGCTAAACGAACTGAGAATATGCGATATAATACGAACGTATTGTATAATATAACCAATAATATTAGTTTTTCGTGTTTGCAGTAAATGTGAAAATATGCTATAGTTTCTGTGGGAAAAGATCCCAAAAATAATACAGAGTAGAAAATAAAGCGTTAAGTGCTAAGAGGATGGGATGTTGCCTCTTGGACGAAGGACGTAATGTTCGCGGTTTTATTTTCGCATTCGCTGCATGATAAGATGTAGCAGCTCTTAAAGGAGATGCTAAAAATGAAGAAACACCGGTTAGACGCACGTATGATTGCTATTATGGGCTTACTGATTGCATTGATGGTCACGTTGTCCCGTCTGGTAGCAATCGAGACCCCATTTATTAAAATCAGTGTCACATTTATTCCACAAGTGATCATGGGCATTCTTTTTGGTCCTTTTTGGTCAGGGATAGGCGCAGTTTTAGCTGATTTAGTAGGAATGGCTCTCTTCTCGAAATCTGCATTTTTTATTGGATTTACATTGAATGCATTTATTGAAGGAGCAATCTACGGATTCTTTTTCTATCGAAAAGAAATCACTTGGAAAAATGCCATTTTGGCTACGCTTAGTGTCACGCTGATCATAAACTTATTTTTGACACCATTATGGCTTGCGTTGATGTACCATGTGCCATTGTTCAGCTGGGTCGTTTGGGCGCCCCGCCTGTTAAAAACAGTGATATGGTTACCGATTCAATCAATTGCCATTTATTACGTAGGGCGTAGTGTTCCTTACAAAAAAATTTTAAGAACTTTAGCGATCCACGCTAAATAAAAAACAAGCAGTCTTCCCATCCCAGAAGACTGCTTGTTTTTATTGTGCTGTGAATTGTGCTTGATAGAGCCGTCGGTAATAACCATCTTTGTGAAGCAACTCATCATGGGTGCCCATTTCGACAATGGCTCCCTGATCCATCACTAATATCTGGTCCGCATTTTTGATTGTGGACAGGCGATGGGCAATAACAAAACTGGTTTTTCCCTCCATCATTGCTAAGAAAGCTTGTTGGATTTTTTTCTCTGTCAATGTATCGACTGAGCTGGTAGCTTCATCTAAGATCAACATAGGCGGATTACTGATCATCGTTCGAGCAATCGTCAACAGTTGGCGTTGGCCATCTGATATCTTTAACCCTTGACCGCCAATCTTAGTATCTAATTTTTCCGGCAAACGTTCAACAAATTCATACATATAAGAGGCTTTTAGGGCATCGTTGATTTCTACGTCACTTGCTTCCGGATTCCCAAAACGAAGATTTTCTCGCAATGTACTGTCAAATAGCCAAGTATCTTGTAACACCATTCCAAAACTTTTACGTAATGTATCACGTTGGATAGAGCGGATGTCATGGTCATCGATTGTAATCGTTCCTTTTGTTGTGTCATAAAAACGCATCAGCAAATTAACAAGTGTGGATTTTCCGGCCCCTGTTTTTCCTACTATAGCAATGGTTTGACCTGGATAAGCAGTAAAATTGAAATCTTCGATCAAACGCTGTTTGGGGTCATAAGAAAAAGAAACATGATCAAAAGAGACTTTTCCTTTGATATTTTTGGGTTCCAAGGCATAGGCATCTGGCAAATCAGGCGTTTCTTCTGGTTGATCGATCAAATCAAATGCTCGTTCTAGACCAGAAAAAGCGGTTTGCAGTTGTGTCGTGATTCCAGAAAGTTCGATAAATGGTTTAGAAAACTGACTTGAGTAGATCGTAAAACTGGAAATCACACCAACAGTGATTGACGAACCACTCTTCAATGCCAATAGGCCGCCAACTAAACCAATCGATAAATAAGCAAGGTGATCTACAAAACGAGAAGACGGGTTTGTCAAAGAAGAAGAAAATTGTGCCCGTTGTCCTTTTTGATATAGATCAGCATTAAGCAGTTCAAATTGTTGTTGACTAGCTTCTTCTTGCTGAAAAGCTTTCACGATTTTCTGATTACCGATTCGTTCGGTCACAAAGCCCGAGATCTCCCCAATGATTCTTTGCTGTCTATCGAAATTTGTTTGCGAAGCACGAGCAACGATCCAACTCACAAGGAAAATAATCGGTGTGGAACAAAGAACGACCAATGTCAGAAGTGGACTTAGACGCATCATAAAAATAAACGAAAGAAGGATGATCGCAACTCCGGAAAACAATTGATTGAAGGCAGCAGAAATCGCAATAGAAATGTTGTCCATATCATTTGTAAATCGACTGACGATATTTCCATGAGAATTTTGATCATAATAACGAAGTGGCAATCGATTTAAATGGGCAAAAGCATCTTTTCTTAATGTTGCAACGGACAAGTAAGCTAACCGATTGCTTAATACTTGGATGAGCCATTGACTGACTACGTTGATCAAAACGATCCCACCGAACAGAATCAGTAAATGGAATAGTCGATTGAAGCGAACTTGTCCTTCTCCGATCATTTGATCGATACTTTGGCCAATTTGTAACGTCATCACAACTGTTGCGATCCCGTTGATGATCCCTAGTAATACAGCTAGCCAAATGTCTTTCGCATAAGCAGTAAGATAAGGGATGAAGCGACGGAGTGTCTGCAAGGATAATTTTTTTACTTTCATAACTATTCTTCCTCCTGTGATGCGACGATTTCCTGATATTCCGCTGATTGAGCAAGTAATTCTTCATGCGTACCTTGAGCAGCGATCTTTCCTTGATCCATCACTAAGATGTGGTGTGCTTCTTGAATGGAGCGGACACGTTGGGAGATAATGATCACTGTACTGCCAAGATAAGTCTGCAGCGCCTTACGCAAATCCAAGTCAGTCTGATAATCCAACGCACTCAAAGAGTCATCTAAAATCAGTAATTCTGGCTTGGCAATCAAAGCTCTTGCAATCGTTAGTCGCTGTTTTTGACCGCCGGAGAAATTTTTTCCGTTTTCCATGACTTTTGTATCTAAACCATTTGGAAGCTGACGTACAAATTCTTCTGCCTGAGCGATTTTCAGGGCTTCCCAACACTCATCTTCTGTGGCATCTTGCTTACCCCATTGAAGGTTTTCACGAATAGTCCCAGTAAATAACACGGAAGTTTGGGGAACAAGGGCGATTTGCTGACGAAGATGATCCAGCTGCCAAGAACGAACGTCCATTCCATCCATTATGACTGTACCGGAACTGACATCATAGAAGCGCGGAATCAATTGAGTCAAAGTCGTTTTCCCGCTTCCCGTTGGACCAATGATTCCAAGCACCGTATTTCGCTTCAGCTGAAATGTAATCCCTTGAAGAGAAAGCCCAGAATCAGGAGTATAACGGAAGTCAACGTGATCAAAAGCGAGAATCGATTCAGAAGAAAAATCGGGAGTAGTACTGATCTCGGCTTCAAGAATCGAATTCTCTGTGTCTAGAACCTCTTTTACTCGATTACCTGAAGCATCGGCACGTGTGAAGATCACGACGAGGTTTGAAACAACGATCAGTGCCAAAAGCATTTGATTCATATAATTGATCAAAGCAAGAACTTGTCCTTGTTCCAAACTACCAATGTTTACTTTGATCCCGCCGACTGTTAGCAAACAAATGATTCCGACATTCATGATCAAGGTCGTAGCAGGTGATAAAAGGGCAGAGATATTGGAAACACGTAAATAATTGTTCGCTAGATCATTTGTGCTTTTATCAAACTTTTCTGTTTCTTTTTTTGTCTGTGCAAATGCACGTATGACACGAACGCCGCTAAGATTCTGGCTGACGTGTTCATTGAGCTGGTCTAGTTTTTCTTGCACTTTTTGATAGAGAGGAACAGTTTTTCTGATGATAAAAAATAAGATGATGGAGAAAATAGGCAATAATGCTAAGAAAAACAGACCTACTTCCCAGTCGATCACAAAAGCCATGACTACTGAACCGATGCTTAAAAATGGTGCTCTAATCAATAAACGAATGACCATTGCTAAAGCTAGTTGAAGCTGATTGATGTCGTTTGTCATTCGAGTGATCAAGGTATCTGTTCCAAAATGATTCAACTCGTTGTGAGAGAAAGTATTGATTTTTTTGATCAGCTGATTTCGCAACTCTGTACCAAATCCTTGTGAAGCTACTGAAGCGTAGTATTGGCAAATGATAGCACAAATCAGACCAATCACAGACATAGCGACCATCCATAAGCCCATTTCAATGATTTTTCCTCGGTCATTCATTTTTAGTCCATTATCGATCAAGGAAGCCATCATTAAAGGTAGGACAAGTTCGAAGACAGCCTCAAGAAACTTGAAGAACGGACCCAAAATGATTTGCTTACGATAATCTTTTGCATAACGTAATAACTGAATCATATGATTCCTCCTATTATTTATTTGTCTACAGTTGAAAAAACAAGTACTACCACATTGTAGCTTAGGAAATTTAGAATGAAAAGAGAACAAGCCTTTTCATAAATGAAAGTTTTATTATGAAGAGATTTTAGAGATTGAATAGAATATTTTTTAGAAAAAAAGAAAGAGAACGGGAAATTCATCCCGGTCTCTTCATTCCTCCAAACGTCTATTTTGTCCGATTTTTTATAAATGAATCGTGTGCAAAAGGTGGATCAGGTACAGAATCATCAATGGAGCGCTATTTATTTTTTGAAAATAAAAAAGTAGTGATTCCATGATTTATGTAAAAAACAGCGAGTATAAAGCAAATGATCTTAATAATAAAGAGAATCTCATAAAATGGAGAGGGCGAAGCTTCATTTTCCATAAAAACCATCGTTATTTTTGGCGAAAAAATTAAAAGTAAGGATGTTATTAAATCTAATAAAAGCTCTGTTTTCATAGTTTATTTTCCTTTTTCAAAAGTTGTTGAAATCGTTTTCTTTTTATGCTATAAAGTTATTGTCACAAATTGTTTGAGGGAAACCTAATTAATGTTGAAGGAAGGACTATGAAAATAAAAAAATTGTTGATTGGTTTATTATGTATGGCAGCTTTAGGGGGGATAAATAATATCGGACAGCATGTGTTTACTGTAGAAGGTGATACGTCAGTTATCGACATATTAAATAAAAATAAAGAGATAAACATAAGTCCCATACTCACTTTTGATGAAATGGTGCGAGAAGTAGCAAAAGAAAACGGCATCCCTATTATCCAAGCACAACAAGAGCTTGGCTTCACAGCTGAAAGTGCAAGACATGCACGTACAGCAAGAGCAACATACAGAGCATTATCGCAATCTTTGACAGATAATGTTAGTTATAAATCTACGATGCGCTTTTATTGCGAGACCAGTGAAAGTGGAAATTTTAGGGCTATCAAAAGAATCGTACGAGTTGAAATGATCCGTGGATATAATGGTTTGTCGAAACAATTTGGAGGAACTGTTTATGTTCATTTAGAAGATGCTAACCGTATTTTTTACATTGTAAATGGCGACTTCTTCAATAATGGTTCGACAACTTGGAATGCAGGGGTGAATATCGGAGTAGGAAGAAACGCTTCTATTAAGTTCGGTGTAACGAATACAACCTCTCATTATCAATATTGCTATGTAGAAAGCCATTTGCGATTTTGATATCAAAACAGCACACGAAAAAGAAAACAAGGCAGGAACAGTGATGTTTCTACCTTGTTTTCTTAATCAATGGGAAAAAACTAAGAGTGGTGTACGTAATCAATAAAAAGGATGGTGACAACAGTACCTCTTTACTCTCTGAAAGCATCATAACTCGTTTTTCCTCGTTACGCCAATAAATTGTTGTTATACCAGATATAAGGATTTGTAATAACAAAAAGCAGACAGAAAAATTGAGAGCTGTGCCTCCTATTTTGTGTGGAAGGATTTATAGAACGCAAAAATCAAGATAAAGATAAATAAAAATCCTGTTTCGGCTATATATTGCGTATCTACATCAATAAAACGGGTTTGTTCTGTCATAGCCATATAAAGCAAAGGTAAAAACACAACCACAGCGAGATAAGATCCGATGATTTCGCGAAAAGTTTTCCAAGAAGTATACTTCCTCTTTTTAGATTTATCCGATTTCATTGAATAGTCATAGCCTCCTTGTTCTTTCTTTATTGTTTGGAAATCCCAGTATAAAAACCGGAAGGAACTGTTCTTTTTTAGAATAAAAATTATAAGGGATAAGTGAGCTGCTGTCTATAACAAGACATATTTTTCAACCCTTTATTAAAGATTTTATTGACAAAATGAATCCGTTTTCTATGATGGAATAGGGGTGGATAAGTTGTTAAAACACGAAATTTTATGCTACTTAGAGAACCAGACAGCCTTTTTCGATCTCAACCATATGAACGAGGTCTTTACAGCAAAAAGATTGGCTGAACATTTTGGGGTAAAAAGAAACACAGTCAGTCATTATTTGAACCAGTTGAATGAGGAGAAACTACTAGTCAAAATCAATTCTCGTCCAGTGGTTTATTTCCACAAAGAAGCTTTTGAAAAACAAATTTTTAAGTTACGTACGAATTTTTATTTTTCTATCAATGATCTTAAAGAAGAACAGCCTTTTTTCGCACAACCAAAAGATTTATTCTCTTTTATGATCGGACACGACGCCAGTTTGAAAGAAAGTATCGAACAAATCAAAACAGCTCTTTACTATCCAGATGGCGGACTGCCACTTTTGATTACAGGTGAAAGCGGCACAGGTAAAAGTTATTTAGTCCATTTAGTCTATCAGTATTGTCTGCTTCATGATTTACTAGAGGACTCTGCACCATTCATCACTTTCAATTGTGCACAATATGCAGATAATCCTGAACTGTTGACTAGCAATTTGTTTGGTCACGTCAAAGGAGCTTACACTGGAGCAGAAGAAAATAAAAAAGGGGCTTTCGAAGCAGCAGATGGTGGAATCTTGTTTTTAGACGAGGTACATCGCTTAACACCAGAAGGGCAGGAAAAACTATTCACCTATCTTGATCAAGGTGTGATTTATCGTATGGGAGAACCTAATTTGTCACGGCGGATCAAAACACGTCTTTTTTTTGCCACAACAGAAGAGGCCACTAGTCATTTCTTAACCACTTTCATTCGAAGAATACCTATCCGAATCGAACTACCTGCACTCAATCAGCGTAGTCGAAATGAACGGCTAGAACTGGTTTACTCTTTTTTTATCGAGGAACAAAGAAAAATGGGGAGCCCTTTGTCAGTCAGTGGCCCAGTTTTGTCACTTCTAGCAGGTCAAAAATTATCTGGAAACATAGGAGAGCTGAAAAATATTGTCAAAGTTTCAGCAGCAAAAGCGTATGCTG
Organism: Enterococcus sp. HMSC076E04; assembly: GCF_001814285.1. Taxonomy (NCBI): domain Bacteria; kingdom Bacillati; phylum Bacillota; class Bacilli; order Lactobacillales; family Enterococcaceae; genus Enterococcus; species Enterococcus sp. HMSC076E04. The sequence goes on from NZ_KV815616.1 coordinate 38,157, forward strand.
AACAACGTGAACAGTCGGAGATTCATGTCACCATCCATCATTTGCAAAAAGAACTACTCGCTGAGCCCATTACCAAAAATACAGCACAGCAAGGAATCTATATCACGCAAGACCAGACCTTAGAACAATTGATGGAAAAGCAACAACCAGAACAGCAACGAATCGTTAAAAGTTTTGAGCAAATCCTGCTTGATTTCAAAAAAAATAAGTGTCTTCTATATTCTTGCGAAGGAAAACTAAAACAAGAAGTGATCCAATTATTTGATTTTTTGCTATTTGAGACCAGTAGACAAGAAAAACACGAGCTGTTGGTTTATTGGACTCAATCTATCCGTGAGACCTTTCGACAAATGGAGTCTGCCTATCAAATCAAGTTCGATGGAAACAGTGTCTATGCCTTGAGTTACTATCTTTATCAGCGAAGCACTGTCAAATGGTTACCGGAAGAACATGCGATTATCCAACTAATCAAAGAATTAGAAAAACAGGTTTCTCAATCTTATCCATCTAGTTATCATTATGTCCAGCGAATCTTGGAACTGAGTAAGATTAAATTAGATATTGAAGTCACTAGTATGGATCGGATTTTACTGACGATCTATCTAAAAAAAGCAAAATGGTCAAAAGAAAAACAACTGCCAAAAGCAATGATTGCTGCGCACGGTTATGCAACTGCCAGCAGTATGGCAAATGTGGTCAATCGTTTATTACAAGAAGATCTATTTGAATCATTTGATATGCCGCTAGATGTCACACCACAGCAGATTGCTGCAGAAATCGTGGATTATTGCGAAAACAGCGATGTTTCAAATGGGTTGATCATATTAGTAGATATGGGATCTCTGAAAGAAATCCATCAGTTTTTTAAAAAACAATTATCTGTACCACTTTTGATTTTGAATAATGTGACGACACCTTTAGCCATCACAGTAGGGGAATGCTTGAAAAAAAATGCAGCTTTAGAAGAAATAGCAGAAGAGGCCGTTCGTCAAATCCAACCAGAATGGCGGCTCCTCTATCCACAAGAAAATAAACCCAAAGCACTCATTACTACCTGCTTCACTGGAATCGGCACGGCGGCTCACCTAAGTGAACTGCTAGAGAAAAGTTTGCCTACGACTTGTCAGTTGAAAATCATCCCATATGAATATCAGCGATTAAAAGATAAGAAAAACAGTGAACCATTGTTTTCCATATACGAAATCGTAGGGATCATAGGTACCGCAGATCCTGCTATCACCGATATCGACTATCTTTCATTAGAAGACCTCATCTCAGGAGAGAAGATGTCTGTACTAGCAGAATGGTTGGATTCTGCTATGAATGTTTCAGATAAGGAAACATTCAACCAGAACATCATTCGCAATTTTTCATTGGAGAAAGTACTGGACTCTGTGACTATTCTAGATACAGAAAAGGTGATGGAGGAAATCGATCATTTTATGCGAGAATTAGAGGTGCAGTTGAATCGAAGAATCAGTAATCCCAAAAAACTAGCGTTATATGTCCATGTGAGCTGTCTAATCGAACGTTTGATCCGACAAATGCCAATTGAAACCTATCAAGGATTAGAGAAATGGGAACAGTGTCAAAAAGAAGAGGTATCTGCTATTAAATCTGCGTTTAGTGTCATTGAAGAGCATTATAGTGTCATGATCCCTCATTCTGAGATTGCCTATATCTGTGATATTTTGAGTGAAAGTACAGAGTTACTCTCGATAGAAGAAGAATTTTGAACATAAGCAAGTTGCGGCCACTAACTTTGGCACGCAACTTGCTTTTTAGTATGTGTAAGTAAAAAGAGGAGATGAAAAAGTGGACAGAGAAATTATCTTAGCTTCCCATGGGAAATTTGCTTCAGGGATACTAGATTCATTAGAGCTAATCTATGGGAAAAATCATTCTATTACTGCATTGGACTGCTATACTGATGAGAATTTTGATTTAACGGAATCAGTAAGTCAGCTGTTTATGAGGTACAAAGATAAAGAAATCATTGTTCTGACGGATCTTTTTGGCGGAAGTGTCAACAATGAATTCTTACAATATATCAATCAGAATCATGTCTATCTTGTTGCCGGATTGAATTTGCCACTCTTGATTGAGCTAGTATCTCGGTTGGACGCTGAAGTAGAGACAACTGTTTTGATCCAGCAGGTGCTAACTGATTCAAAAAAAATGATCCAGTTTTGTAACGAACGGATCAATCAAAAAATAGAAGAAGACGAATTTTAGGAGGAAGAAGAATGATTGTATTGACAAGAGTTGACCATCGGTTATTACACGGACAAGTCGCTTTTTCTTGGACACAAACAATAGGCGCAGATTGTATTTTGATTGCCAATGATGATGTGCCTACTAATGAGATACGAAAGACAACAATCAAATTAGCCAAGCCGCAAGGAGTCAAACTAGTAATCAAATCCATTGATGACTCGATTGCCGCATTGAAAAGCGGTGTGACAGATAAATATAAGCTATTCATCGTAGTGGAATCAATCGAGGACGCATATAAGCTGGCAGAAGCGTATCCAGAAATCAAAACCATCAACTTAGGAGGGATCAAGGCGAAACCTGGTACTCGCAGTATTGGAAAAGCGGTGAATATTTTACCAGAAGAGGAGGAACGATTGAAAAGATTGATTGACAAACAAATAGAAGTGGAGATCCGTCAAGTACCGGCAGATAAAAAAGTGGACGTAAGGGAAGTTTTGTAAGAAAGGAAGAAACTCAATGATTGTACAAGCAGTCTTATTAGGTATCGTTGCATTTATCGCACAATCAGAATATGCATTAGGGACATCACTGCTTTCTCGTCCAATTGTGACGGGACTGTTTACAGGAATCGTGTTGGGTGATGTAAAAACTGGGATCGTCATGGGTGCCACTTTGGAGTTAGCATTTATCGGATCATTCTCAGTAGGTGCTTCGATCCCCCCTGATGTGGTGACCGGAGGAATTCTAGGCACGGCTTTTGCTATCACAGCTGGAGCTGGTACGGAAACGGCACTTTTACTAGGTTTACCAATTGCTACGTTGACATTGATATTGAAAAATATTTACTTAGGTCTTTTGATTCCAATTATGAACCATAAAGCGGACAGTTATGCAGAAGAAGGAAACTATAAAGGAGTCGAGCATATGCACTTGCTTGCCGGTTTCGGTCTTTCCTTGATGCTTGGTGTTGTGGTAATGGTTTCGTATATGGTGGGAAGCAATACGATCGGAAATCTACTCAATAAGATTCCTGACTTCGTTCAGAATGGCTTATCAGTAGCAACAGGGTTGATTCCAGCTCTTGGTTTCGCGATGCTCGCTCGCTTGCTGATTAACAAACAAGTTGCACCATACTTTTTCTTAGGTTTTGCTATAGCTTCTTACCTAGAGATTCCTGTGACCGGAGTAGCTATTTTTGGTGCAATTTTAGCCGTTGTGGTAGTCAATATCATGAATGTCCGTCAACTGCCACTTCAAACCACTGCAGGGGAGGTCGAAGAAGATGAAGAATTCTGAGAGTAAAAACAGCAAAATAACGAAAAAAGAACTGAATCATGTATTCTGGCGTTCTTTTCAAATGGAGTTTTCTTGGAACTATGAACGACAGATGAATATGGCTTATGTTTACGCAATGATTCCGATTTTGAAAAAGTTATATCAGTCAAAAGAAGAAATGGCAGCAGCTTTGAAACGGCATCTAGAGTTTTTCAACACGACCCCACATATCGTTACATTGATTTTAGGGATCACGGCTGCAATGGAGGAAGAAAATAAGGATGATCCTGAATTTGATGTGACCACGATCGACAGTATCAAAACATCTTTGATGGGACCACTTGCAGGGCTAGGGGATTCTTTCTTTTGGGGAACTTTACGATTGATTACCACAGGTGTGGGCACCTCTTTAGCTATGCAAGGAAATATTTTAGGACCTATCTTGTTCATTTTGATTTTCAATATTCCGCACATTCTGTTCCGCTATCTAGCAACAGGTTGGGGTTATCGCTTAGGAACGGGTTTTTTGAAAAAGATTCAGGCAAACGGGATGATGGAAAGTTTGACATTAGGCGCGTCTATCATTGGGTTGATGGTCGTCGGAGCAATGACTGCCACGATGATTACCATCAATATTCCTTTAAAAATCGGTTCAGGAGAAAATGCTGTGACTGTTCAAAGTATTTTTGATGATATTGTCCCAAATATCTTATGTCTGGGTGCATTTGGTGTAGTGTTTTATCTATTGAAAAAAGAAGTAAAACCATTGACGATTTTGATCGGATTAGCTTTCTTTGGGATTTTTGGTTCGTGGATAGGGATTTTTTAGAAAAGGAGCAGAGAAAATGGTTACGATGCAAGATTATATTTATGAAGAAAAGGAAGTACTAAGTACGATCTTGAAAAAGAATGATTTTTCGACAAGAAAACAAATGAAAAAAACAACGAATCTGCTGATGCTAGCAACGGGTTCTTCTTACAACGCTTGTTTAGCAGCGAAGCCGGCATTGGAATCTTATGGCAAGCTAACTGTCGATATTCAAGAACCTTTTCATTTTGCTCATTATGGAAAACTTTCTCCATCAATCGATACTGTGATTGCTGTGTCACAAAGTGGGAAAAGTGCTTCTACTGTTGAAGCAGTAAAAATGATCCAAAAACAAGAAATACCGATTATTGCTGTCACAAATGACGTACAAAGTCCACTTGCTTTAGAAGCTACACAGATTATTGATTTAGGTGCTGGGATAGAAACAGTTGGCTTCGTTACAAAAGGCTATTCTGCTACTGTCTTACAGTTACTACTCTTAGGGCTAGGAATTGGGATAAGTAAAAATAATATCAGCAAAGAAATAGAACAAAACTACATGCAACAGTTACAAAAAATAATCGATCATTTACCAGTGATTATTCAAAAAACGGAAGAATTTTTTGATGAGCATCAAAGTTTGTTTCGTTTAACACAACGCTTCATCACTATTGGCTATGGTCCAAACTGGGGAACAGCGAAAGAAGCAGAAACGAAATTGACGGAAACAATCCGTGTCCCGTCACAAGGATTTGAGTTAGAAGCTTACATGCATGGCCCATATCTAGAGGCTGATGCTTCCCATTTGCTGTTCTTTATTGAAGGGGACAATGAAAATAAGGAACGTTCACAAAAGTTGCGGAGATATATGAGTCAGTATGTTGGAGAGGCTCTCACAATTACCACAAAAAAAGCAAGAGACGAGAAAACACTTGGATTAGCAATAGAATGTGATGAATATCTGTCTATATTAGCACTTGTCGTTCCATTTCAACTATTCGCTTATAAAATCGCAGCAGCTAAAGGAATCGACTTGAACAAAAAGATCTTTGAAGACTTTGATACAGTCTTGAAAAGTAAATTATAAGAGGTGTAAATCATGTTGAAGTTCAATGAAGAAGAACAAATCAAAGCAATAAAAGGTGCACTAGCTTTACGTCCGCAAGTAGAAAAAATCATCGATAAACTTTATACGGAAAAATTCGATGCTGTCTATTATTTAGGAATTGGTGGAACGTATGCTTCTTCGATGCAAGCTGTCACTTATATGAATGGGAAAAGCAACTTGCCTGTCTTTGTACAGCATGCTGCAGAATATTACACTACTGGGAACAAAAGATTAACAAAAGATTCTATCGTTGTCGTGTCCTCTGTTACTGGGACAACCCAAGAAGTAGTGAAAGCAGTAGAAGAAATCAAGAAAGTAGGAGCGACACTGATTGGATTTATCGATAAAGCGGAGAGTAAGTTGTCTCAACTATGCGATTTTGTGGTTACTTATCCAGCTCCCGGAACAGAACAAATCAAATTTTTTATGGTAGCAGATCGATTGATGTATTTGCATGGGGAATTCGAAGATTACTCAGAGTACTATGAACAGCTCGAACGTTATTTACCAACAGGGTTAGTAGAAGCAGAGAAAAAAGCAGATGCATTTGGCTTATCATTTGCAGAAAAACATCGACGTGATAGCATGCATTATTTTATCGGAGCAGGGAATCAATGGGGAGCTGTTTATTCATATGCCATGTGTTATTGGGAAGAACAAAGCTGGCTTCCATCGAAATCTATCCATGCTGCCGAGTTTCTTCACGGGACGTTAGAGATCGTTGAAGAAACGACCCCAGTCACTTTATTTTTAGGCGAAGATGAACAGAGAGTGTTATCTGAACGTGTAGCTAAACTTTTGCCAAAAATTTGTAGTAATTATACATTGATAGATACAAAAGACTATCCAGTAGAAGGTATCGGCGAAAAATATCGCGGACGTGTGTTGTCTTTCTTATTGATGCATGCAGTGACACAGCGTATCGATGCACATGTCGAACAGCTGAATTGTCATCCATTAGAGATACGCCGCTACTATCGTCAGTTTGATTATTAGGGTCGATTGGATGAAAAGAATATAAAAAATAAAGAGAGCAGCGACAACTGCTCCCTTTATTTTTTAGTTGTTTTCCAAGTCAGTTAATGCATTACGATTTTGAACATTGACATCGATTACATTATAAAATGCGTTATTTGTATCAGCTACATCCCAAACTGCTAAAATGACATGATACCCCAGACGATTGCTAGGAATATTGATTGTATGAGTCGGATTAGTAATAGACGAATTGCCACCATTATTTACTTCACCAATGAATTCCAGGTCATTTCTATTCAATGGGGCATTTGGATTCCAACCATTTTTAGTCATGTAATAGTGCCATTTCGTCGTTGCGTGGTCAGCTGTGAAATGCCAAGTGAATCGGTTTGCCCCAGTAGTTAAGTTGTTTTTTGTCCATAACGTAGCTGTTTGTTTATCCAAAACAAAGTCACCTACTGCACCATTAGCAGAAGCAATCCGACCATTTGCAGGTCCAGCCGAAGGGAATCCTTTTGGTGCCTCTAAAGATTGTGGTTCGTTGATGATACGACCATACTTTTCAAAAGCACTTTGCCAATTATTCCTACTATCTAGAGCACCTTGATAGCCACGGCTGATAGGTTGTGAAACATAGCCATGAGCCGAGACATCTACAGAAGACAAAGCGGCGATTCCTGTTGTAGCAAGTAACATTCCTAATCCCAATAAAGTACTTTTTTTCATTTGATGATTCCTCCAGTTAGATAAAATATTTTAAGAAAAGGTTTCCTTTTCGTAAGATAGTATAAAATGTATTATTTAAATATTATTTTTTTGTATGGTATTGCAACAAAAATAAAAAACTAGAAGAATGACTATTGATAAATAGCCTTATCATTTTTATGTATAGTTTTTTTCAAAAGAGAATCTCTCAATTCAATGATCTCTTCTTTCACTTCCTCTAGTCCTAGCCATTCAAAGAAATGGATTGCTTCGTCAATTTCTTCTAGTGCTCGTTCATTGCCATCTGCTAATAGAGCTAAAGCAGTGAATGCTTTGTAACGGGCTAAGTCTAACGTATGTTTATAACGGTCACTTACTTTTTTCCATTCTCCTAAAAATAGTTTTCTAAGAAAAACAGAAGAACGATGAAAAGATAGATGTATCCCGTTCAAAAGAAAATTTGATAATAATTCGGAATAATGAGCAGTATCGACATATGCTTTCATTTTTGTGACACTACGCTGAAAAGAATGATAAATATACTCGTCATCGAATATGAATAAACAATTGGAAAAAATAGAAAGTTCATAGTGTCCCCATGTATCGATACCTTTGATGACTTGGAGCGTGAACTGGGACGAAGGGGTAAACTCATCTGGCATTTCTTATAATGAATCATTTGCGAAAGCTTATCAAAATCTGTTTACGGAACAAGAACCAGATACAGAGAAACCTTCTAAACCGACCAATTTTCGAGGAACAGCAACAAGTACGACAGTCACATTGTCTTGGACTGCGTCAACGGATAACGTTCGTGTGTCACATTATAATATTTATGAAAACAATCGATTAGTAGGAACAAGCAACACTACGAATTATATACATACAGGTTTACAACCAGAAACGACTTATTCTTATACGATTGAAGCGGTCGATCCATCAGGAAATATTTCTGCACGTTCCGATAGATTGAATATCCGTACGCAAGAAGCAACAGCTTTACCAGCACCTTCTATTCCAAACGGGTTGAGCATCAACCATGTGACACAATCAACAGTTCGTTTGGTATGGCAAGAAAATAGCTTATTGGAAGAAGTACTTTATTATGAAATATACAGAGATGGCAAGAAGATCGCTACCTCACAAACCGCTGTATTTGAAGATCAAAATTTAACAGCTTCTACTGCGTATCGCTATCAAGTTCGTGCAGTCAATCGGACAGGTGTTTCTTTACTAAGCCAGTCTGTCACAGCAAGAACCCTAGACGAGAACGGCCAAGGAAATTCTTGGACAGTCGGTACTTTTTATCAAGCAGGAGACATAGTCACATATAATGGTGTTCAATATCGTTGCTTGCAAGCGCATATTGCAGCCGCACATTGGGCACCAGATACGGCCTTCTCTTTATGGCAAAAAATAAGTTGATGATGAGGTCGTGATAGAAGCTACTTCTGTAACACCGTTTATCAAGCGGTTGTGAAATCAATACTTTGACCTAAGTATTACAGAAACAAAACGGCAAAATAGTTTTTCATATTTTGCCGTTTTTTAATCTAATATTGAGGGTGAGCTGATTGAACACTGTGTATCAAGAGATAATAAGCCTGATGTATAACTGCGTGTCACATCATTTACTCGGAATAAGGAGGATACGACTTTTATCAAAATTTCTACCATGTATTGATTTAAGCAAAGAGCGTGGGACAAAAGTAAAGAACACTTTTGTCTCACGCTCTAAACACGTATAAACGGCGGAAGCAGAAGCAACTCCTTCGGAAATAAGCTGAAATTCACAAAGATTTGAAAAGCAATTTTCGTGAATTACCTCTTACTTCTTGGAGTTAAACGCTTCTGTCCCAGCCTCTTCTTTTATGTAGCTTCAATTAAGGGTTGTTAGGAGAAACTTCCCAGCCTCCCAATGGTAATGGTAATGGAAACATAGTCAAACCTCCTTTCTCTTAGTGACAAATAAAGTATAACAAGTGTAAAAAGAAAAAAATTAAAATGTACGCTATTGCAACATTTAATAGATTATTTCAAGTGAAAGTCGATAAAAGAATTAAACAAACACTTAAAAACAATGGAAATTAGTCCAAACTTTAAGAAATGTATACTATAATGGAAATTATCAATTATTTATTTGGAGGAATATCCATGAAACAAAAAATCGCAGTTCTTGGTCCTGGATCATGGGGCACTGCTTTAGCACAGACATTGGCAGAAAACGGGCATGATGTCCGGATTTGGGGAAATGTACCTGAACAGATTGACGAAATCAATACGTATCATACAAATCAACATTTTTTACCCGATTTGACGATCCCAGAATCGATTATCGGATATAAAGAATTGGCAGAAGCAGTGGATGACGCAGATGCTATTTTGTTTGTCGTTCCGACAAAAGCGATCCGTTCAGTCGCCCAGGAACTTATTGGTAAAATGAATACTAAGCCCGTCATTATCCATGCAAGTAAAGGCCTAGAACAAGATACGCATAAACGGATCTCAGAAGTTTTGGCTGAAGAGATTCCAGAAGAAAAACGACAGGCAATCGTCGTATTATCTGGCCCTAGTCATGCGGAAGAAGTAGCAGTTCATGATATTACAACGATTACAGCTGCAAGTATCGATCAAAAAGCAGCTGCTTATGTACAAGAATTATTCATGAATGATTATTTCAGGATTTATACAAATAATGATGTGATTGGTGTAGAAACTGGCGCAGCATTAAAAAATATCATTGCTATTGGTGCCGGTGCTATCCATGGGCTAGGGTTCGGAGACGATGCAAAAGCGGCCATCATGACTCGCGGATTAGCAGAAATTAGTCGTCTTGGTGTAGCAATGGGTGCCAATCCGCTGACGTTTATCGGTTTGAGCGGTGTTGGGGACTTGATTGTTACTTGTACAAGTGTTCATTCCCGTAATTGGCGCGCCGGTAACTTACTAGGACAGGGGCATAAACTGGAAGAAGTTTTGGAAAACATGGGAATGGTCGTTGAAGGTGTGGCAACGACAAAAGCAGCAGTCGAGCTAGCACAACAGCTAGGGGTTGAGATGCCAATTACTCAAACCATCTATAATGTTTTGTATAATGGAGAAGATATTAAAAAAGCAGCAAAAGAAATCATGCTACGTGACGGAAAAATGGAGAATGAATTTTCTCTTCGTTAAATAGATGATTAACAGGTAAGCGTCGTTTAGGAGGAACAGTAAGTGAAGGTCAAAAAAGCAGTTATTCCTGCCGCTGGGCTAGGAACACGTTTTTTGCCGGCAACAAAAGCCATGGCAAAAGAAATGCTTCCAATCGTGGATAAGCCAACGATCCAATTTATTGTGGAAGAAGCATTGGATTCGGGAATCGAAGATATCTTGATCGTAACGGGAAAAGAAAAGAGACCCATCGAAGATCATTTTGATGCAAATATCGAATTGGAAAACAATTTGCGGGAAAAGGAAAAAACAGAACTACTCGCTTTAGTTGAAGAAACGACTCATGTCAATCTTCACTTCATCCGTCAATCTCATCCAAGAGGACTGGGGGATGCCGTGCTTCAAGCAAAAGCATTCATAGGGAATGAACCATTTGTTGTCATGCTCGGGGATGATTTGATGAAAGATGATATCCCACTGACTCAACAATTGATGATGGATTATGAAGAAACACAATCTTCTGCTGTTGCCGTCATGCGTGTACCAGAAAATGAAACCTCTAAATATGGAATTATTGATCCTAAAACGGATAACGAAAAGGGACGTTGCAGAGTAAATGGTTTTGTAGAAAAACCTGAACTTGGAAAAGCACCAAGCAATTTAGCCATTATCGGACGTTATCTCCTGACTCCCAAAATATTTGAGATATTAGCAACTCAAGAACCAGGAGCAGGGAACGAGATACAACTAACGGATGCGCTCCAGACCCTTAACCAAACAGAAGCGGTCTATGCGAGAGAATTTAAAGGAAAAAGATATGACGTAGGCGATAAGCTAGGATATATGAAGACAAATATTGAATATGGACTTCATCATCCGGAAATCGGCGCATCGTTAAGCGCATATATTATCCAGTTGAGCAAAGAGCTAAGAACAGGAAATTAACTGGAAATAAGTGACCTGCTGAGAATAAAAATCAAATGGGTATTAAAGCGGCAGCTTGTGCGTCATTTGCGCAACTGTCGTTTTTATTTTTTGACGCTAAGTGAATGAAGACGAGGAAAAATGAAAGATAGAAAAAGACTTTCGTGAATATATTTAGGAAATTTTCTGCTAATGGTTTAATTTTTTTTTAAGTTGCATAAAAGAAAATGATTACATAAGAGAAATGAAAGCCAATCCAGAAGATTCATAGTAGAATAAAAAGGCGAATTTTTTTAATTATAAAAAAGGTGTGTGTCCACTATGGGAAAATTAGTCGCTATTGCGCAGTCGCTACTTGATATACTCAAGTGGCTGATGGAAGGAAATAATTGGGTATTTGTGTTACCACTATTGCTCATTAGTCTATTTATCATGTTCAAAATGGTCAGAAAAAAAGAAAGATTCCTAATTTTTATCTGGTATGCAGCGTCTATTGCAGTTGCTAGCTTGATGATCGAACTGGCGTTAGGTAGTTGGGAAGCTTGCATATTTGCCTTATTTTTTGCTGTATTGTATCTGCTCATTTATATTCCTTATAGGAAAAGAAAGTCTCGGATCGGAAGAAAGGGTAGACATGCCACTACTTTTTCTAGTACAGATTCTCTAGAACAAAGCAGAAGAGCGAGAAGAAGACGGTAATATTTAGTATGTATACGCAAAAAAAGATAAAATAATGGACAAAATATTGAGTTGAGAGATTTATTTAATTGGTGAGAAAAAACTTTTTTCACTTATTTAAAAGAATCTTTTCAAAAAGGAATGCTTGCTACATAAGGACAAGCCATTCCTTTTTTTTATGTTATTTATTTGTAAAAAAATCATACCAATGTTTTTTTGTGTTTTCGTACTTGCACTTGAATAAGAGATTACTTACAATGAGTTCAGATAGAAACAGCTGAATAAAAAAAGGCTCCCTGACCCTTAGTTGGCGCTAAGAATCAGGGAATGACCAGTCACACTCATACACCCTGACCGATCATTTTGCCATAGTCAATGCAGTGCATCGACCTTATTTATTGTACCTAATCTAAGGGGAAAATTCTACCCCTATGTAGAGATTTTCTATGGTCTGCACGTTGTTTTATTTGCTATGTCAAGGTATTGGGCGTATTCGTTCAATACCTTTTTTGCGTTTGAAACAGCAAAGACCGCATGTATTACTGTTTATCTTCTGTTTTTTATGTATTTCCTTAGATTAGGCAGCTGTTTCTATTCATGTCAAGTATAGCTAGGCGGGAGAGAAAAATGAGTTTATGTTATTTTGACTATTATTACCAATTGGAAGAGAAATTAAGGATAGAAGAGCCGTTGATGGTTCAAGCAGGAACTTGGATTGCGAAACAAATCAATCAAGGCGGCAAATTGCAGATATATGCTAGCCGCACACTAAGTGGTGTAGCATTTGAATTTTGGGATCAAACACCGGACCTTGTGCCAAGTATATTGATTGAAAACCCAGCCGGAGGTGTCTATGAAACGCTAGAAGGGGCAGGACAAGCGATTATTGATGAGCTTTCTGTCAAACCAGAAGACATTTTTCTACTTCTTTCGAATGAAGGAAGAAATCCAGCAATCGTTGAGTTGGCTCAATGGATCAAAGAAAATGGACATCCTTTGATCATTGTTACTGGATTTGATTTGTCACGAAGCATCAAGTCCCAGCATAGCAGTGGTTTGAGATTATTTGAATTTGCTGATTTAGTGTTGGATAACCATGCCAATCTGCATGATGCAGTCTTGACTTTGCCGAATTTAGATCCAGCAATCTGTGGAACAGCCTCTCTTGCAACGATTTTTTTGCTTCAACAAGTATTGTATTTTACAGCAAAACAGCTAGTTCAGGAACCAAGAGGAAAATAGTTTTCCACATAATGACCAAAGTTTCATTAAAAAAACGGTGTTCCACGTAAATATGGAATGTTTGAAACAAAGAAAACGATTTTTAAAGAAAATCAGTAATAATCATTTTTTATTTTATGTTATTTTAAGTTTGTTTAGATCTAGAGGTCAGCCTTTTTTTTTGAAGGTGCGTTATTTTTATAAGTTGTTTCACAATGAGAAGAAAAGAGCTACAAAAATATGCAATGCTAGATAGAAAAAAAATAGCGGAAAAAGAGACAAGAAAGAATCCGCATGGATCCTTTCTTGCCTCTTAATACACGTTGATGAAAGAGTCTTCCCCAAAACTCTTTACAATGTAATTATAGTACATTTGTTATCATTATTGCAATGAAGTTTACCTGATATAACAAAATTGTCGAAGAAGATTCCTTTTTCTAATAGAAAGAAAATATACAAAAAATGAAAGATATGAGATGAATATTTATTATTATTTTTTGCTTTTTTGCAATGAAATACAATTTATTCACGATTATAAAATGAAAAAATCAGGACGGGATTTCCGCTAATCTAAAAATAAAAAAAGAATTTTAAGGAAAAACAGAGAAATAAAATACTCAATATAAATGGAAAAAGAAAAAAATAGTCATACATATGAGAAAAAAAGCAAAATAGAAAAAAGTGATTTTCTAATAAATTATTCATGTGGAATTGACATTTTTACTGTATAATTCATTTGATTATCCATTTTTTATTCATCAAAATTACTGAGAAAAGAAAGGAAGAAATAAATTTGAAGAAAACAAATTCTTCAGGAAAACCGAAACGTGACTTCACTAAATTATCGACACCCCATACGTATGTCATTATTTTTGGTGTAGTCATCTTTGCATGGATACTGACTTTTGTCGTACCAGCAGGAAAGTTCAGCACGCAAGACATTGAATATAAAGATGCGAATGGCGAAACAAGTACTCGTACTGTTTTACGCCAAGATTCCTTCCGTTATGCTTACGAGCTGGATAAATCGTATGTATTTGATCAATTAGAAGAACTGCAAGATCATCCAGCAGAACGTGAAAAACTGGATGTTCCTGAAAAAGGATTGGAAAAAGTCATTGCTGACGGAGAAAAAAATCTTACGCAAGAAAAACTAGATGAAATTTCCTTAACAGATGATGTTCTTTACGATGAGTATGGCGAAAATATCTATGATACTTCTAAAAAATTGCATAAAACAGCCAAAATATGGGGAACAGACGATTTTGGTGGCTTTGGCTTCTTAAATTTCGTTTTTGAAGGTCTAGTATCTGGAGATAAATATGGATCTGCTGTAGGGATTGCTGCATTGATCCTTGTTGTCGGAGGTGCTTTTGGTATTATTATGCGTACCGGAGCGATTGATGCAGGAATCTATGCGTTTATCAGTAAAACGAAGGGACTGGAGCGTTTAGCTTTACCGCTATTATTCTTTGCTTTTTCATTTGGGGGCGCTACATTTGGGATGGCAGAAGAGGTAATTCCATTCTCAATGGTGATGGTTCCATTCGTCATTGCCTTAGGATATGACTCGATCGTAGCAGTAACCGTGACTTATGTCGCATCTCAAGTCGGAAATGCGACCTCTTGGATGAGTCCGTTTAGCGTAGCTGTAGCTCAAGGGATTGCTGGAATCCCAGTGTTGTCTGGTGCGACATTCCGATTGATTATGTGGGTAGTTGTTACTGCCTTAGCAGCTGGTTATATGATGATATATGCAGAAAAAATCCGTAAAAAACCGGAAAGTTCGTTGACTTATAAATCAGATGATTATTTCCGTTCTCATATCAAAAAGACATCTGATGAAAATAAAAAATTCATGCTTGGGCATAAACTGATTTTAGTAGAGATGTTAGCTGTTCTTGTTTGGATCGTTTGGGGCGTGACTCAAAAAGGCTATTACATCCCCGAAATCGCTTCTCAATTCTTTGTGATGGGATTAGTTGCCGGAATCATTGCTGTTCTTTTCAAATTAGATGGAATGAAAGTCAATGACATCGCTTCTTCTTTCCAATCTGGCGCAGCTGATTTAGCTGGTACAGCAATCGTAGTAGGGATGGCCAAAGGAATCCTTCTCGTCTTAGGTGGATCCGATGCGTCTGTTCCTTCAGCTTTGAATACGATTTTGCATGGAATCGGGACGGCATTGACCGGTGTGCCAGCTGTCATTGGCGCTTGGGCGATGTATATCTTCCAAAGTTTGTTCAACTTGGTTGTTACATCAAATTCAGGACAAGCAGCTTTGACCATGCCGATTATGGCTCCATTGGCAGATTTAGTCGGTGTATCCAGACAAGTAGCAGTTCTTGCTTATCAGCTTGGTTCTGGTTTCATGGATGCTTTTACGCCCGTATCAGCTAGCTTGATTGGTGTGTTAGGTGTTGCACGGATCGAGTGGGCAAAATGGGCAAGGTTCCAAATCAAGATGCAAGGATTCCTGTTTGTTTTGGGAACTATTTTCATCATGATTGCTATTGCGATCGGTCTGCAGTAGTACTGGAGATATAAGTAAATAAAAAAAGTAATCCAAACAGTAGATAAATGACTCCAAGAACCGTCATTTTACGGTAAAATCAAAGGAGTAAAGATTCTATCGTTTGGATTATTTTTTAAGATCCTATCATCAGTTATACTTAAAGAAAGAGGAAAAATGTATGAAGATCATCCGACAAATTGAAGTGTTTGCACCAGATTACTTAGGAAAAATGGACGTATTGATTGCCGGTGGGAAGATTTTGGCTGTAGAAGAACAGCTAGAAGGCGGCTACGAAGGAGTGGAAGTAGAAGAACTTTCAGGTGAGGGAAAAGTACTGACTCCAGGTTTCATTGACTGTCATTTCCATATTTTAGGCGGAGGAGGAGAAGGCGGTTATCAAAACCGAACACCAGAAGTTACATTAAGTCAATTGACTACAGCTGGTGTAACGACAGTTGTCGGTTGCTTGGGAACAGACGGAGAAGGTCGAGATATGACTGCTTTGATCAGCAAAGCGAAAGGACTTGAAGCAGAAGGAATCTCCACTTATGTGTACGAGGGTTCGTACCGATTGCCGGTAAAAACAGTAACAGATTCGATCATCAAAGACTTTTTAACAATCGATAAAATCATCGGAATCGGAGAAATCGCAGTATCCGATCACCGTTCTTCTCAGCCAAGTTTTGAAGAGTTCGCCCGTGCAGCAGCAGATGCTCGTGTAGGAGGCATGTTGTCGGGAAAAGCTGGGATCATCAATGTCCACTTAGGCGGAGGAAAAAGAAAGCTAGAGTTATTGACACGAATTGTAGAAGAAACAGAAATTCCGATCACACAGTTTTTGCCTACTCATGCGAATCGTACACCAGAATTATTTGAAGCTTGCGTGGCATTTGCTAAACGTGGCGGCACGATTGACTTCACCGCTAGCGAAGACCCTGATTTTTGGGAGAAGACAGATGGGGAAGTGCGCTTCAGTAAAGCATTGAAACGATTGATTGAGGAAGATGTTTCTTTAGATAATTTCACGATGACCTCAGATGGACAAGGAAGCTTGCCTTATTTTGATGAAAACAATCATTTCCTAGGGTTAGGAGTAGGAAGTGCTAAGGCATTGCTAGTAGGGATCAAAGAAGCTGTGCAAAAAGAAAATATTCCTCTGGAAATCGCCTTGCGAGCTATAACCAGTAACCCAGCACGTATATTGAAATTGGATAAAAAAGGAAAAATTGAAATTGGCGCAGATGCAGACTTGTGTATCTTGGACAAAGAAACGCTTGATATCGATACAGTTATTGCTAAAGGAGAAATAATGGTCCAAGAAAAAGAAGTCAAAGTATGGGGAACTTTCGAAAAAAGTTTTTGATCCACTATCTGTCTCATCCTTTTTTAGAAAACGAGCGTTCTGTTTGTCTGTATCTGTTGTTGATGTTACCCTGAAAGTAGATCAATAAACAAATTAAGAGGAGGAAACACAATGGCAGATTTAAAAGGGCGTTCTAAAGACATGAAAGACAAAGTAGTCGGTAAAGGAAAAGAAGCATACGGCAAAGCAACAGACGACAAGAGCAAAGAAACAGAAGGAAAAGCACAATCACTAGGTTCTGATATCAAAGAAAAAGCTCGTGATTTGGGCGATGAAATCAAAGACAAATTCTCTCGAAAAGATGAAAACAAATAAACAACGTTCATTACTAAATGAATCAAGCAAATAAAAATCCGAACCGTATCTGCTTCATAGATATGGTTCGGATTTTTTGTTTGAAAGTTATCCTGTTTTTTAAACTTCTATTTTTTGAAATTCTTTATTTTTTAGTTCAAAGACTTCATCGCAGCTTTTTGCTACTTCGACCTCATGGGTCACGATGATAATACAGCGATTTTGTTCATGGGCGATTTCTTGGAAAAGTTTGACGATATCTTGTGATGCGGTCTCATCCAGATTCCCAGTAGGTTCATCAGCTACAATCAGTTGATGTTCGCAACAGATAGCACGAACGATAGCGACTCGCTGTTGCTGACCTCCTGAAAGTTTGGTCACCTGTTTTTTTGCTAATACTTCATCAATTCCTACACGAGCCAGTCGATCTAAAGCAACTTGTCGATAATTCTCTTGTTTGGTTTTAGTGATCTCCATTGCTGTTATGACATTGTCTAGAGCTGATAAATATGGAAGCAAGTTATAAGCTTGGAAAATAATCGAGACATCATTTTTACGATAACTTCTTAACCCGATTTTGTTCAGTGAACGATCTTGATAGTATACCTTTCCTTCTTTTGGTGTATCTAATCCGGAAATAAGCGAAAGAAAAGTCGTTTTTCCAGAACCACTTGCTCCTAAAATAGCGTACATTTTTCCAGCTTCGAAATTCAGTTCTACATCTTTATAAAGCGCATCTTGCGGATCTTGATACCAAAATCCCAATTGTTCTGTCCGTAACATCAAATTCCTCCTTTAATTTAATAGGATTTTTCTTGGGTTTAATCTTAATATCCCTATAGAAGCTAAAAAGACAGAAAGCAGGCTGATTCCAAATGCTACTCCGGCTAGTAGTCCTAATTGTGTAGGTTTGACATTGATTTCCAATTCGCTGACTTGATCAGAAACAGCAAATGGATTATTCATGTTTCCTTGTTGACCCCCACGTTGACCGCCTTGTCCGTTACCTGGCATTTGTCCACCGCCAGGAGCTTGTTGGTTTTGTGTCGTGGTTTCTGTCTGTTGGTCAAGTAGCTGCTGCCCCACGGCATTCGCGACGACGTTCCCGCTAATCGAAGCAACTCCTAATGCAAGAATCATACAAATAGCAACTTCGGTAAACAATTGGAGAATGATTTTACTTCTGGATTCTCCTAAAGACAACAAGACGCCTAATTCATGCCGACGCTCCCGGATGGTAATCATGATAATCAGAGTAAGTATGATAATACCGGCTACAGCCACTAGTAAAACAACATTTTTAGAAAAACTTGCCACATTGTTTAAAGGTTCCAACATTGACTGATACATGGAATCATTTGATTGTAAGCTAAATGTATCTGTGTCGATCAGCTTCTCTGCTTCTTCGAGAAATTTATCCATTTCATCTGGATCAGATAGAGTGTAAACAGCAGAATCTATCGTGTTATCGTCAGATGTCCCATTTAATTCATTTGCAAAAGTATAAGAGGTGTAAAGTGTATTCGACGGATTCATGAAGTTGAATTTCATACCCATACTGCTACTTGTTTCGCTAGATTCATAAATTCCTTTGACCGTCATTTCATAAGTGGTATCTTCATCTTCAGTACTCGTGATTGTGAAAGTATCTCCGACTGTCAGGTCATTTGCTTCTGCTAGCGTAGAATCAATGACTACGTTGTTTGTGCCTTTGTCGCTGTCATCTATTCCTTCACCATCCGTGATTTTTGCTGTCCCATCAGAAAAAGTACTATTTTGTGCAGTTGCTGACACACCGCTGATTTGAAAATCTGCTTGAGTCATTTGCGGATTTCCGCCCATTCCTCCGGCAGGTCCACCGCCTGCATCGGTAGTTTCTGAACTGTCTTCACTTGAATCAGAACTAGTGATGGCAGTTATTCCATCTTTTGCCATAGCTGAGGCGGAACTTTCAAAGGAATAGCTCTTTACATTATCTAATTTAGCTATTTTTTCCGCGTCCGTTAAGGATACTGGGGTAAGAGAAAAACTGCCCGGATCTGGACGTTCTTCAGCGGTAGAATTGCTTGAAGAAGTTTGTTCCTGTTTTTTAAATGAGGCTTCTCGATTGGCACTTAAAGTCACTGTTGCTCCAACTTCTTTTTGTGCTTGATTCGCTGCTTCTTCTGCAGCGCTTCGAATCGTGAGGCCAGCTAGCACAAAAATAAGAATGGCTGTGAACACGGCAAATAATAACAATGAACGTCCCCATTTTACTTTTGTACTTTTCCATGCACGTTTCATAAAATTCATATCTTGCATCCCTCCTAGTAGATGCATTTGATAATAGACAACCTATCTTAAAACTAGCTTAAATCTTATGCTGTTTGCATATCATCAACTCGAGGTTCTGTATATATAAAAAGTCACTATAGTTATTGCAAAAAATGTGGTAAAATGAAAAAAGTATGTTTCAAACCGACGAAGAAGAGATGAAAGAGAAACAGCAAAAGAAATCCTAGATGTTACAGAGGAATTTTCATTTACTTAGTGATTCTAACAATTGCTGATACTAGCGATTTAGTTCATTTGTTGTATAATAATGGGGAACAGCCGAATACTTATATAAGGATTCTGGCTATAGCGTTTCGCAAAAGATCCATTTTGTTAATGAAGTATATCCAAAATAAAATGCCCATCCAACTGTCAGAACGCGGATGTGCTGGTAATTTTCCTGCTGATTCTCCATAAGTTGAGAACTAGTGATTTTGCATGTGCTTCATTGGAATGGCTCGTAAATTTAGATAAAGAAGAAAATCGACATCTTTAAACTTGGATGTCATAAGAAGAGGTGAAATTTGTGAGTACCATTAAAATTATCCCATTAGGCGGCGTTCGCGAAAATGGAAAAAACATGTATGTCGCAGAAGTGGGCGAGGATATTTTCATATTAGATTGTGGGCTAAAATATCCTGAAAATGAGTTGCTGGGAATCGACGTCGTAATCCCAGATTTTACGTATTTAGAAGAAAACATTGATCGTGTAGCTGGTGTCTTTTTAACACACGGGCACGCAGATGCGATCGGGGCGCTTCCTTACTTGTTGTCGAAAATTTCTGTACCAGTATTTGGAACGGAGTTGACGATCGAGTTAGCAAAATTGAATGTCAGTCGTAACGAAGCAGCCAAAGGATTTAAGGATTTCCATGTGGTAGATGAGCATACAGAAATCGACTTTGGTGAAACAGTAGTGAGCTTTTTCCGTACCACTCACACGATACCAGATTCAGTGGGGATCAATCTGAAAACAAAAGAAGGTAGTATCGTTTATACGGGAGATTTTAAATTTGATCAAACGGCTATCCCGATGTATCAAACAGATTATGCACGATTGGCAGAAATCGGCAAAGAAGGAGTCTTAGCTTTACTGAGTGAATCGGCAAATGCAGAGAATCCTCAACCTGTAGCTTCTGAAGCTCAGATAGCTGATGAAGTATTTGATACGATCAAATATTGGGAAGGACGCATCATCGTCGCCTGTGTAGCAAGTAATTTGCAACGAGTGCAACAAGTATTGGACGCAGCAGAAAAAGCACAACGAAAAGTTGTCTTGACTGGTCAAGATTTCGAACGAATTATTCGAACAGCGATGCGTTTAGAAAAACTTCAATTACCAAGTGAAGATTTGCTTGTTACATTGAAAGACATGAAAAACTATGATCCAGAAGAACTAATCATTTTAGAAACTGGCCGAATGGGTGAACCCATCAAGTCTCTGCAAAAAATGGCAAATGGCACACACCGTAATGTCAAGATCGAAGAAGGGGATTTGGTTTATATCACTACTACGCCAAGCATCGCGATGGAAACAATCGTGGCGAAAACGGAAGATATCATTTATCGAGCTGGTGGAACAGTGAAATTGATTTCTGAGAATATGCGTGTTTCTGGTCATGCCAATCCTAATGATTTGCAATTGATGATCAATTTGATGAAGCCGACATATTTTGTGCCAGTTCAAGGGGAATATCGGGAATTAGCTGCTCACGCAGATTTGGCTCATGCAGTAGGGATGCCTTACAAAAATATCTATATTACTGGACGCGGAGATGTGCTGGAATATAAGAATAAACGTATGAGTGTTGCAGGAACTACAAGTGCAGAAAATGTAATGATTGATGGTTTAGGCATAGGCGATATCGGAAACATTGTTTTACGTGATCGGAAAATCTTATCAGAAGATGGGATTTTCGTAGCGGTTGTCACTATTAGCCGAAGAGAGAAGAAAATCATCTCAAAACCTCAAATCACTTCACGAGGATTCGTTTACGTAAAAGCTAGCCGTGATCTGATGAAAGAAAGTAGCAACATGATCGAAACGATCGTCGAGAAACATTTAGAAAGCAATGATTTTGAGTGGAGCAAATTAAAGCAAGATATTCGTGATCAATTAGGTCGTTACTTATTTGAACAAACAAAACGACGTCCTGTGATCTTGCCAGTCATCATGGAAGCTACTCAACGCCGAAATAAGAAATAAATAAATAAGAGTAAGATGGCTCTCTCTATAGAGTGCTCGTCTTGCTCTTTTTTTGAGGGAAACAAATGATTTTTGAATACAGTATCCCTCGTTTTATAATAAACGATAGAATAAAGGGAGTGGATCAATGATGAGTCAAACAAAAGTCGAACGTTATTTAGAAGAACAAAAAATCACCTATCAACCACTTGATTTTAGTCATATAGTAGAGGGATCTTTCACAGAAGAACTACAAAAAAGAGGGATTGATCCAGCTTTGATATGTAAAACTCTCGTAGTAAAAGGGAACAAAACTGGGGTGATCATCGCATTGATTCCTTTGAATGATCATTTAGATTATAAAAAAACGAGACAAGTGACGAAAGATCGTAAAGTCGGTTTTCCTGGAATGGATTTTGTATTAGCACATACAGGCTATCCTCACGGAGCGAATACCCCTATTGGAATAAAACTCGCACATCCTGATTATTGTTTTTTAGCAGACAGTTCTTTAAAAGAAAAAGAAGAAGTGATTGTGTCGAGCGGTGAAATCGGGAGAAGCCTCCAGATAAAAGTAGCTGATTTAGAAAAAATCGTCCATCCTATTTACGCTGATTTAATTAGTTAAGTGACGAGAAGAGGAGCCAAGCAGAGAGCTCAAACTTGAGATTATATCTGCTTGGTACTTGGTGCATCCTGTATTATCTGTTACAATTACTTTGTGCATACTGTACTATCAATCCAATGAAAATATATTTAGTAACTATATTTTTTCATTGATGTGCAAGTAATGAAATCGGTTTTAATAAAAAAGATACAGAGAAAACGTGAGGTGTAGAATATGAAAATTACGTATCATGGACATTCTTGTTTAACGATTGAAATGGAAAATGGCCAACGTGTGATGATTGACCCGTTTATTACAGGAAACCCATTGTCAGATTTAACTGCAGAAGAAGTAAAGACAGATTGGTTGCTGATTACTCATGGACATAGTGACCATATAGGAGATATGATCCCTATTGCAAAAGAAAATCAAGCCACGGTTATCAGTATTGTTGAGATCGCTGATTATGCAAATAGCAGAGGAGTAGATTCATTCGGTATGAATATCGGCGGAAAACATGCATTTCCATTCGGCACAGTAAAATTCGTCCATGCACAGCATAGTTCAAGCTATGAAGTAGATGGTATCGTTCAGTATATGGGTGAGCCTAGCGGAATCATTATCCAAGCAGAAGGCAAAACGATTTATCATGCAGGAGATACAGCTTATTTCAGTGATTTAGGATTGCTTGCAGAGGAATTCGATATTGATGTTGCTTTCTTGCCGATTGGTGATAACTATACGATGGGACCAGAGGATGCGGCTCGGGCTGCACAAACAATTCGTGCCAAGAAAGTCGTTCCAATCCATTACAATACGTTCCCTGTTATTGAACAAGATCCTGAATCTTTTGTAGCATTACTGGAAGATAGCGAAGGAAAAATAATGAGCGTCTCGGAAACGCTGGAAGTGTAGGCAGAAAATGGCGACAAAACATGATTTGATTTTAGAATATATTGAAAGTTTACCTGTGGGCAATCGAATTTCTGTAAGAAGCATCGCAAAAGAATTGAATGTCAGTGAAGGAACAGCGTACCGTGCAATCAAAGATGCGGAAAATGTCGGACTAGTTTCAACGATTCAACGAGTAGGTACGATTCGTATCGAACGTAAATTAAAAAAACATATTGAACGTTTGACATTTGGCGAAGTCGTCCGGATCATTGAGGGGGACGTTTTAGGTGGCTCGGCAGGATTAGACAAGGTCTTGAATAAATTCGTCATTGGTGCGATGACTAAACATGCCATGGAACGCTATATTACACCAGGCTCACTGATGATCGTCGGCAATCGGGCGGAAGTCCAAAAATTAGCATTGGAAGATGGCGCTGCAGTATTGATCACAGGCGGATTCAATACGACTGCTGAGATTGCAAAGCTAGCCGATGAACTTGAAATGCCAATCTTGCGCACTTCTTATGATACATTTACAGTCGCTACCATGATCAACCGAGTATTAAGTGACCAATTGATCAAAAAAGATATTATGCTTGTTAGCGATATCTACATGCCGGCAGAAAAGACACATTATTTGCATCAGATGGATACGATATCTGATTATCAACGTTTGTCAGAAGAAACGCAACATTCACGTTTTCCAGTCGTTAACCGCCATCACCGTTTGATGGGGATCGTTACGGCAAAAGACGTTTTAGGGAAATCACCAAATCAGATCATTGATCGAGTGATGACGAAAGAACCAATCAGTGTAAAGAAAACAATGAGTATTGCTTCTGTTAGCCATCAAATGATCTGGGATGGGCTGGAAGTCATGCCGGTCGTTTCCGATGACTTGACATTGGAAGGCTTGATTACCCGGCAAGATGTAATGAAAGCGATGCAGCTTGTCCAGCGACAACCGCAGATTGCAGATACGATTTCAGATCAGATATCTGGAAATATCCATACGATTGATACCGATCGTGAAGGGAACCGTTTGGAAAACCCTAAGTTCAAATTTGTAGTGACACCACAAATGGTCAATGGTGTTGGAACCATTTCTTTTGGTGTACTTAGCGAAATCATTTCTGATGTCGCACAAAAAACAATGGTGATGAACCAAAAACGAAATATCTTGATTGAACAAGTGAACCTACATTATTTGCGGCTGATCCAATTGGAAAGCGAGTTGGACATTCGTCCACGTGTATTGGAAATCGGCAGACGTTCCGCTAAATTGGATATCGAAGTATTTATTGAAAATACCATCGTTTCCAAAGCAATCGTTGTTTGTCAAGTAATGGAACGTTCTTAGAAAGCAGGAGTGAAATGACAGTACAGCAAGAAATAGTAGATACAATAAAAAAATACGATAAAATCATTATCCACAGGCATTTGCGCCCTGATCCTGATGCGTTAGGATCACAAGTAGGATTAGCTGAACTATTACGGGAAAGTTTCCCAGAAAAAGAAATACGACAAGTAGGTGAAACGATTGATGGTCTTCGCTTTTTAGCAGAAATGCAAGAGGTTGAAGATGCCTTCTATCAAGGAGCGCTAGTCATCGTGACCGATACAGCTAATTCACCCAGAATCAGTGATCAAAGATATCAGTTAGCAGAAAAGCTGATCAAAATCGATCATCATCCCAATGATGACCCTTATGGAGATCTTGTGTGGGTAAATACAAAAGCAAGCAGTTGTAGTGAGATGATTGCAGAATTTGCTTTGATGTTTCCTGAATTATTTAAGATGAACGTGGAAGCTGCACGGTTACTTTATGCGGGAATCGTCGGAGATACAGGGCGCTTTTTGTATCCCTCCACGACGTCCCGTACATTAGAGATTGCATCGATATTGAGAAATTATCCATTTGATGCAAGTGCTTTGAATAGAGAGATTGAGCAAATGCCGATGAAAGTCGCTAAACTTTCCGGTTATCTTTATCAAAATATCCAGGTGGATGAAAATGGTGCAGGAAGAATAATCCTTCCGGAAGAAATTCTTGATAAATATGGAATCGATGATTCAGAGACGGCTTCAATCGTTTCTCTTCCTGGAGTGATCGACGAAGTACTAGCTTGGGGTATTTTTGTTCAGCAGCCTTCAGGACATTACCGCGTACGCTTACGTTCTAAGGGACCAGTCATCAATGAATTAGCGAAACGCCATCATGGGGGAGGCCACCCATTAGCAAGTGGTGCGAATGCAAAAGATTTAGCAGAAGTAGAGGAAATCTATAAAGAGATTCAAGACATTTGCCAATCGTATAAGAGTAGAGAAACGAAGTAACAACTTCATTCGAAAACGTTCCTTTTGTGGTAAAAATCACAAATGTATCTTTTCAACATCTTCTTTTTCCGTTACAATAGTGCTCACTAAAGATTTTAAAGGAGAAAGAAGATGACATTACCAAATTGCCCAGAATGCGGCTCAGAGTACACATATGAAGATCGAGGTCTGTTGATTTGCCCAGAATGCGGGAACGAATGGAGCAAAGAAGAACAAAAAGCTGTCATAGAAGACGGATTAGTGGTATTAGATGCAAATGGAAACCGTCTGTCAGAAGGCGATAGCGTGACAGTGATCAAAGATTTGAAAGTAAAAGGTGCATCAGGTGCCATTAAACAAGGAACGAAAGTCAAAAACATCCGCTTAGTAGAAGGCGACCATAATATCGATTGTAAAGTAGAAGGATTTGGACCGATGAAACTGAAATCGGAATTTGTGAAAAAGAATTAAAGAATATTCAAGGTCTTTTCACATTCTTTTCTTGCTACTAATGATAAAATAAAGGAAACAAAAAGGAGTGAAACGACAATGTATGGTTATGGAATGTATGGTTTTTTAGATCCGACATTTCTTTTGGTCATTCTTGGATTAGTCATTTCCGGAATTGCGTCTGCTTATGTCAATAGTACTTTCCGCAAATATGATCAAGTGAGAAGCAAAAACAACGTGACTGGTACACAAGCAGCACAATATATATTGCAAAGCCAACAAATAAATAATGTTGGCGTTCAACAAATTGCCGGAGATCTCACAGATAACTACAATTCAGGTAATAAGATGCTGAGCCTGTCTCAAGCGACTGCGCAATCTACTTCAGTTGCTGCGATAGGTGTAGCAGCTCATGAATGCGGACATGCGGTGCAAGATGCTTCGGGGTATGTTCCATTGAAGATCCGTGCGGCACTTGTTCCCGCAGCTAACTTTGGTTCGATGATTTCGTTCCCATTGATTATGGTAGGTGTATTGCTTAGTTGGAACTCTACGTTGATCAATATCGGGATTTTTGCTTTTTCTTTAGCGTTACTCTTCCAATTGGTGACATTACCAGTTGAATTCAACGCATCTCGTCGAGCAATCCAAATTTTGAGTGAAGGCGGACTGCTGACGGAAGAAGAAGTACCGATGGCAAGACACGTATTGTTTGCAGCGGCATTGACTTACGTTGCAGCGGCGCTTTCGACATTCTTGCAACTACTGCGTCTGATTTTATTGTTTGGCGGTAACCGAAGAGATTAACATAAAGAGGCTGGGACAGAAGCGTTTTACTCCAAGAAATAAGAAGGAATTCACGAAAATTG
>NZ_KV815616.1:65129-79804 GCF_001814285.1 Enterococcus sp. HMSC076E04
AAAAGTGTTCTTTACTTTTGTCCCACGCTCTTTGTTTTATTCTCATATCTTTTTTTCATATACAGTTCTTGAATCGCTTTTATCAACTCACCGAATAATACTGTATCGTGGTTTGTATCTAGATAGAAAGTTTCCGTTTCAGCTGATATTTTCTCATGCTGATCTGTAATAATCAAATCAGCATGTTCAGGATATTCGATAATCTTGATTGCTTCATTGCGAAATAGTTTCTGTAAATGACTTTGCAGATGGTAATTCCCTGTGAATGGTTTGGTTATCTGCAAGTGGATGAGTAATTGTTCTTTCATTTCTGTTTGTAATAAGTGTTGGATCAATTGACTAAGGTATTGACTTAATTGAACTTTTTTTCTAGAGTTTGAAAAAATTGTGTCGATTTTTTCTCTTAATTTTTTTTCCTGTATAAAAGAAGCTGTTTGATTGGAGGTAGTTTCTGGAAAGCAGAGTGTAGAAAAGCTACTGCTAGATTCACCTAACAGTTCCAAAAGAATAACTGCTAGTACGAGAAAATAAAAATAGATCGGTTTTTTGTCTTCCAAATGATTGATAGGAAACTGTTGAGTTAAGTAAGTCATCAATTGATCGACTTGTTGGCAAATAAGGTTTTTGCTTGTGGAAAATAAGAAACCAATCACCTGTTTTTGTTGGAATGAAATTTGATTTGGAAAAAAACAATAGAAAAAATAATTGAAGTAGGCTCTTTCCGTTTCTACCTCTTCACAGGGATAAATCGCTGAAAAAGAAGTAAAGCATTCTGAATAATCATGTGTACGCTGCAACAAATCCATTAATTCAGTAATTTCAGGAGAAATTTTCGAAAAACGTGCCTGTTGTCTGTTACGACATATGAATAAAGCAAGTAATAAATAGATGTTTTTTTCTTGTTTTGGATTTTTTTCTCTGTGCTCATCCTTACTTTTCTTTTTTAGTGTATTTAATTCAAGAGAGGAAAACGGCCAATCGTCTCCTTCGAATGTATCTGAAAGAAAAAAATAAAGATAAAGGCGGATAGATAATTCGTTTCCTTCAAGAACACAGCAGTTTTGTACAGATACGATCCTTAAATGGAATTTATTTAATGAATGATTGAGCTGTTTTGTCAGCTTTTCGAGATAGGAGGGCGATATATAAAGTTGTTCAAGTAAATACTTTTTTGGTACAGCAGATTGTGGATAATTGATCAGCAACATTAAATAATTAAAACGATTGGATTCTTGTAGGTAGCGTAATCTTAACTTATAAAAAACAGCTAGCTTTTTAGGTTGATCGGTTTCTTTGGTGTAGATCTCTCCTTTATGGTTAGAATAAATAAATTCCTCCATCAATAAAAATTGCTTGAGCGAAAAATTTACTTTCCGAATCAACTCTTTGATTGTTCGTTTTGGAATATGCAATTCATTGGCTAATTCCTGTAAAGAACAATTTTTTTTTTGAATGACCCTGTGCAGAACAAGCAACTCTTTTTTTCTTGCTTCAATTAACATAATAGCCTCCTTTTATTCTGTTTTTGTATATAGTTAGACAAAAACTGTGAGTGGAAAGTCATTTCAGTGTGTGTTATTCTCACAGAGTAACGCCTTTTGTTTGTATATATTGTTATTTAAATCTTGTTATCACCTTGTTTATTCTATTGTTTATTTCATAGGATGTTTTGTCAAGGCTTTCTTGTATAAGAAGTAAATATACTTGATTTTTAATGGATATATCTAAAGTGATTATGAAGGTTATCAGTGATTATTTCGCTATTTTTTTAATATTGTATGTTATTTATTAGAGGGTAGTTGAAGAGGGAAGGAGGTAAGAATAATGGGGAGAGTAACGAATTATAGTAAAGAATACTTGCTGTTCAAAAGTATGGTATATGTGGAAGAATATGGAATGAAATCAATTACTGCAAGAGATCTGGCGGATTTCTGCGGGTGCTCTACATATCCGATTTATACACATTTCAAATCGATCAGCGGGTTAAAGGAGAAAATATTAGAAGAAATCACTGTTTGCTTTGAACGATACTTAGCTGAATGCAATTCCAATGATGTTCTAAGCACAGTCTACTTGCTGAAAGATTTTTTTTCTATCCATGAAAGTATCCGTGGAATCATTGCAAAATCTGAATTAGACATGAATTCGCTATTTAAACGGCCATTTTTCTCATACATCAAAAGCCACACGAAAATCAAAGAAGAAAAGTTGCTTGAATTGCTTTGGCTTAATGCATTGGGAAGTTTAAGCTCAGATAATTTTTCTCAAGATTTTTTTGAAACGATGAACGCTGTTTGGGATAAAAACGAGGTGACGGATGAATACTTGGAAAGTATCTTAAAGGACCAGTTATCTTAGGAAGCAACATGAAAAAGTAGATCAGCCACCTTTATTTTTCGTAAAAAAGATTGTAAAATGTCTAACGAAACATTTGAATGAAGGAGGAAGCTACAACGTTACCACAGCAATTTATCAAAAAATACCGTCTTCTTTTAGGCGAAGAATCAACTGAATTTTTTTAC
The DNA here is from genome assembly GCF_001814285.1 of Enterococcus sp. HMSC076E04. Classification (NCBI taxonomy): domain Bacteria; kingdom Bacillati; phylum Bacillota; class Bacilli; order Lactobacillales; family Enterococcaceae; genus Enterococcus; species Enterococcus sp. HMSC076E04. The sequence goes on from NZ_KV815616.1 coordinate 67,652, forward strand.
GCACTTGAGCAAGGAAGCGCAAAAAAAGGATTTCGGTGGAATCCACTAAAACCGGCAGGATTGGCTATGGTTCAAACTTACCATAGCGAAGAATTGCAACCCGCTCCCTACAGCAATGAGGGATTTCTTGGCACTGTGAATGGAAAGTCTTTCCTCCATCAAGCTGGGTACGAATATAGCCAAGAACCAAGTGCAATGATCGTTGGAACAGTTGCTGCAGCAAAACCCGGAGAAAAAGTGTTGGATTTGTGTGCGGCTCCCGGCGGTAAATCGACCCAATTAGCTGCTCAAATGAGAGGCAAAGGGTTATTAGTGTCAAATGAGATATTTCCGAAACGCGCGAAGATCCTATCAGAAAATATAGAACGATGGGGAGTTTCGAACGCAATAGTGACAAATCATGCACCTGCAGAGCTTGTTCCTCATTTTTCCGGTTTTTTTGATCGAATCGTGGTTGATGCGCCTTGTTCAGGGGAAGGGATGTTCAGAAAAGACCCGAATGCAGTAAAAGAGTGGACAGAAGAATCTCCGCTACACTGTCAAAAACGTCAGCAAGAGATTTTGTCTTCAGCAATAAAGATGCTAAAACATGAAGGGCAGCTGATCTACTCTACTTGTACGTTTGCACCAGAAGAAAATGAAGAGATTATTAGCTGGCTTGTAGAAAATTATCCAGTAACAATTGAAGAAATCCCTTTGTCTCAAACCGTTAGTTCAGGACGTCCTGAATGGGGAAGCGTAGATGGTTTGGACAAAACAGTACGTATATGGCCTCATGAAAATCAAGGAGAAGGGCATTTTGTCGCAAAGTTGACTTTTCATGGACAAAACCCGACGTGTAAAGAAAAGAAAGTACGTAAGAAACGGAAAGAACAATTGACAAAAGAACAGGAAAAACTTTGGACGGAATTTTCAATGGATTTCCATTATGAAATCACTGGGAGACTTTTAGTGTTCAACGATCATCTTTGGGAAGTTCCTGAGTTGCTCCCTTCTCTTGATGGTTTGAAAGTCATGCGTACAGGTTTGCATTTAGGAGATTTCAAAAAGAATCGATTTGAACCTAGCTATGCCTTAGCACTTGCTATGAAAAAGACAGAAAACATCCCTTGTTTGTCGATCACTCAAAAGGAATGGCAATCTTACACAGCAGGAGAAACATTTCAACGTGATGGGGATCAAGGATGGGTTTTATTAGTATTGGATAAGATACCTGTCGGTTTTGGTAAACAAGTAAAAGGAACAGTAAAGAACTTTTTTCCTAAAGGATTAAGATTTCGCTGATTTCGATGAGTGGATTAGTTCGTTTATTTTTTTGTCTATGCTATGATTGAAGTAGATAAAAAGGAGCTGATACTTATGAAAACATCAACAAAAGTAACAATTGGATTAAGCGTAGCAGCCGCTGCCAGTGTAGCGACAGCAGTCGTCGTATCGGGAAAAGTAATGGAAAAGATCCATCATATGACTACTCGGACAAAAGTAAAAAAATTCGTCCATGACAAATTCGATGGAAATGAAAAATTGATGGAAATCGTAGATGATCTGTCAGATAGTGACTTGGATTCTTTGATGGGGATGTTAGCAAAAATAAAATCAGGAAAAAAGAAAATCTCTGTTTACGGTGATTCCATCAAAGACTCAACCGAAGACGTAAAAGATCGCCTTATGCATTTTGTTGAAAAAATGATGTAAGAGAAACTAGCTTTTGAACACTATTCATTCGAAATAAGGGGTTGTGACAAAATTTTTGTCATAACCCCTTTAACTTATCTTTAATCATGTTCATGAATCAATAAAAGGTAGCAAAACAGTAAATCATTGGCTTTTTTTAGATTGAAACCTGATTGTTCTTGAAATTTTTCGATTCGATATTTTAGCGTATTCCGATGAAGAAACAATGTTTTTGCAGCAGAGCTGACATTACCTAATTCATTCCATAATTCTTGAATGATCTCTTCCATTTCATTTTGTTTGATCAGTTCTATGTAACTTTTGATCAACGCACTATCTTTCATGACATCTTTTGTATAGTAATGTAAAGCAACATCTTGCATAGAAAAAGTACGGCTGTGAGTATAGAGATTGTTTTGCTCTGTTAAAAAAATTCTTCTTTCTTCAGCAAACAAAGGGACAAGGTCGCTACCTGGTGAATGAAAAGAACCAACGAATACAGACGTTGTCGTATCAAAATCAGCATCTAAAGATAGAAAAATACCATTGATCTCAGCAGCATCAAGATAATCACAATTTTTTTGTTCGATCAAGAGAGCATCAGTATCTGTATAAAAGAAGAAATCAGCAGAATAGCGAAATAATTCCAAAATAGTATCTTGCCATTCTTTTTTTAAGAATTCTCCTTTCGATTCGACGTGAAGCTGGATCAAGCGAAAGCTTTTTTCTTGGATGCAAGAAGCATCTTTAAAAAGATAGTGATACCATGGATGTTTTTTTTGATCGCTGACTATAGGGAATAACGCTTTCAAAAGACTAGTTTCTTGTTGGGATAGTGAATCGCTTTTGATCCAAATAAAAGCATCATCAACTGCAAAAGAAAGGATATCAGCTTCTGACGCTGGACAGCTTTTTTTCTGTGCTTGTGGGTAAAGAGCAAGTAATTTATTCATTTTCATCTTGTTCACCTCTTGTATTTATTTTACCATAGAAAAAAAAGTTAGTTACAGCCTTTTTGTCATATGCTAAAGTAAAACAAGAAAAAACAAAGGCAGGGAAGGATAATTGGTTAATACAAATCTTGATGCAGTAGATAAAGAAAAATGGATGCGCCTTGCATTGGCAGAAGCAAAAAAAGCAGAAGTGCTCCATGAGGTTCCGATTGGAGCAGTGGTTGTATTAGAGGGAGAAGTAATTGGAAAAGGATATAACCTTAGAGAAACGACACAAGATGCTACTACACATGCAGAAATGCTTGCAATCAAGGAAGCCTGTGAAAAAGTTGGAAGTTGGCGCTTAGAAAATGCGTCTCTTTTTGTTACCTTGGAACCTTGTCCTATGTGCAGTGGCGCGATGATTTTGTCTCGTGTAGCAGAAGTTTATTTCGGTGCATATGACCCGAAAGGCGGAACAGCCGGCACTTTGATGAATCTTTTGGAAGACGAACGATTCAACCATCAAGCGTATGTAGAAGGTGGCATTTTAGAAGACGAATGCGGGATGATTTTGACTGACTTTTTTCGAAAGCTACGTCAGCGAAAAAAGAAATTAAAAAAAGACTAGTCAACGAATGAAAAATAAGGTATACTATTCTTTGCCGAAAGGCTAGGACAATGGTGGGCTTGTGAAGCGTGTCAGGTCTGGAAGGAAGCAGCACTAAGCAGGTTCCGCCATGTGTCTGATTATAATGAAACGACGACAGACTTTCGGGTCTGTTTTTTTTTTTTTATTTCTAGAAATAATTAGGCTATAAAACTGAATGGTTTTTCGTTCTTTTAGCCAGACTATTTTATCGAATATTATACTTATGTAATTTGCTTTTAGGCAGGAAAAGCTCTGAAATGGAGCTTGTTTCAATGGAAGAAAAAGCTGCCTGTGGTATGATGAAGATAAAGAGAGGCGAGAGGACACATGGAAAAAATAGTGATTTTACATACGAATGATCTGCATTCACATTTAGAAAATTGGCCAAGGATCAGAAGGTTCTTAGATCAGCGTAAACGAGAAAACGAAAAGAAAGAAAATACAACAACGATTACAGTCGATCTAGGTGATTTTGTGGATCGTTGGCATCCATTATCAGAGGCAACGAATGGACAGGCGAATATCTTGCTGATGAATGAAGTTGGTTATGATGCAGCGACGATAGGAAACAATGAAGGCGTAGGAAATTCCAAAGAAGATCTAAATCATTTATATGATCATGCTGAGTTTGATATCATCCTTGATAACTTGTTCGATAAAAATACGTTGCAGCCACCGATATGGACGAAACCGTATAAAATCATTACAACGAAACACCAGACAAAAATTGGCTTGATTGCATTTACTGCCCCGTTCCCGCTTACGTATAATCCAAATGGCTGGGACATACGCAATCCATATGATATTTTGCCGGAATTAGTCGAAGATTTACGTCCACAAGTGGATGTTTTAGTTTTGATGAGTCATCTCGGGATTCAAGATGATTTACAAATTGCAAAAGAAATACCAGCAATTGATGTTATTTTAGGTTCGCACACCCATCATTTATTCAGAGAAGGTCATGTAGTCAACGATGTCCAAATAGCAGCAGCTGGCAAATACGGTCAGTATGTGGGAGAAGTCCATTTAACCATCGATGAAGAAAAAAAAATCCTTAAGCATTCGGCCAAAGCCATCCCTACAGAAACAATGACAGCTTTTACAGAAGATGAACAAGAGGTAAACGGTTACTTAGAACAGGGGCATGAGCTGCTAAAAGAAAAAGAAGTAGCGGATTTGCCGTTTTCTTTAAGCCTAGATATCTTCAGTGAGCATTCGTTTATCCAAGTAGCCCTTGAGGCGGTGAAAGAACGAGGAAAGACGGACGCCGCAATATTAAACAGTGGTCTGTTTTTAACTGAAATTCCAAAAGGACGGGTCAATCAAGATCAGCTTCACACGGCATTGCCACATCCAATGCACTTGCTGAATGTCACATTGGGTGGAAATGATCTGATTCGTTTAGTTTTAGAAATAGAAAAAAATCGTCTTTTTTTACGTAACTATCCGATGAAGGGAATGGGATTTCGCGGCAAGATTTTTGGACAGATGGTCTATAATGGAATCACGTATGATTCTGTTAACCACCAAGTCTTTTGGAAGAACAAGCCAGTCGATCCGACTAAAAATTATACTTTTACTACCGTCGATCATCTAATGTTTGTCCCATTTTTTCCAACGATCGAAATTGTTGGAAAAAATGAATTTTTGTTTCCTGAATTTATCCGAAGCGTGGTAGGAGATTACTTGAAAGCTCACTACCCAATCAAATAAAAACAAGGTATAATAAAAAAGATAGGTGGTGAACGCATGTCTGCAAAACAAAATGAACAGCAGAACGTTGAGCATAAAACAGAAATTGCTAAGAAAAAATCATCAGCTGAACAGGAAAAAACAGTCACAGAAGAATTGACAGCTGCTTTGGAAGAAATCGTCGAGGAGCCGAAAGCAGAAAAAGTCAAAGGTGAATTAGTGACGCTGTTAGATGACAGTAATTTTTTGGTAGGCGAAAGACATTATCGGCTTGTGTCCGATTATCGTGAAGGATTTAATGCAGAAAAACTGGGAGAACGATACAGTGATGTATTAGCCCGATATGATTATATCGTAGGAGATTGGGGTTATGAACAACTACGTTTAAAAGGATTCTTCCGAGCGGATAATCGACGGGCGCATCCGGATCAGCGAATTGATTCATTGGAAGACTATCTTTACGAATATTGCAATTTTGGTTGTGCGTATTTTGTCATCGAAAGAATCGGCGGTAAAAAAGAAAAGACAACTCAGCGCCGAAAAAAGAAAAAAAACCATAATCGTGCGTATATCGATGAGAAAAAAGGACCAGTCACATCGAATCGCAAAAAAACGGTTATTAAAAACCGAAAAACAGAGTCAGCAAAAACCTCTGAAAAAGTAAAAAAACAGGAACAATCTAAACAAGTGGAAAAAACAAAAACAGCATTTACGATAAGAAAAAGGGAAGAGTAGTGGATGAATGGATTATAAAGGATATTTAATTGATTTAGACGGGACGATTTATCGCGGGACGGAACCTATACCGGCAGGAAAACGGTTTGTGGAAGAATTACAAAAAAGGAAATTGCCTTTCTTATTTGTTACGAATAACACGACTAAGTCGCCAGAAACAGTGGCTAATCGTCTAGCAGATGAGTTTGACATTCATGTAGCACCAGAAACAGTTTATACAGCTACTTTGGCTACAATTGATTTCATGAAAACAGATGGAAAAGGAAAAAAAGTGTATGTTATCGGAGAAGCCGGATTGATTGACTTGATTTTAGCTGCCGGATTTACATGGGAAGAAGAGGTTCCTGACTATGTAGTAGTAGGGCTAGATAATTATTTGACCTATGAAAAGGTCGTCAAAGCAACTCTTGCTATTCAAAAAGGGGCTACTTTCATTGGAACGAATCCGGATAAGAATATACCTACAGAACGAGGTCTTCTTCCTGGAGCTGGGTCAGTCATCTCTTTCGTCGAGACAGCAACCCAAACTCCACCAATTTATATCGGAAAACCAGAAGCAATCATTATGGATAAAGCCGTTGAAGTATTAGGTCTGCAAAAAGAAGAAGTAATCATGGTTGGAGATAACTATGAAACAGATATCCAAGCAGGGATACGTAATAATATCGATACTTTGCTCGTTTTATCAGGTTTCACAAAAGAAGAAGATGTACCTGGGCTGCCTATCCCAGCTACCTATGTGAAACGATCATTGGATGAATGGAGCTTCTAATATGAAAAATTCGAGATGGCGGTGGTTGGAATATGCCGGATTATTCAGCCTGTTTCTGACGCTGATCAGTTTGGCAGTTGGAGTGACGATCAATTTTCGACCGCTGTATGTATTTGATATCGGACATTTGCATATTTTGGATTATACTTCTTTAGACCAAGAGACATTACTGAAAAATTTTGATCACCTGATGAATTATCTTAATAATCCCTTCCAAACAGTCCTCAGTTTGCCGGACTTTCCAGTTTCTGCTAGCGGCGCTCATCATTTTTATGAAGTGAAAATTTTGTTTTTAGTGGATTATGCTGTATTTTTCATCACTCTGATCCCAAGTATTTTGTTTATCAGATATTTGCAAAAGAATGATCGTCTTTGGCGATTGATTCGTCCGTTTCAGATTGGCATGTTGCTGCCAGTTATTTTCGGTTTTTTCATGATGATTGGATTTGATCGCTTTTTTATCCTTTTTCATGAAACGTTTTTCAACAACGATGACTGGTTATTCGATCCTGTAACTGATCCAATCATCAATGTACTTCCAGAAGAATTTTTCATGCATAGCTTTATCTTGTTCTTTGTAGTATTAGAAGTATTTTTTGCTATTTTTCTTTTCTTAGGGAAAAATAGTTTGAAACAAACAAAAAAGAAAGAACTCGTCTAAATAGACGTTTTCTTTCTTTTTTTGATTTATTGAGTAAGTCGACTTCTTTTTTCTGGTTCTTTGTGTGCTAATCGACTGGCAGCAGCAGCGGCGATTGCTCCGACGATATCATCTAAGAAGGTATGGACATGAACGCCATCGTGGCTGTTTAGTTCTTTTAAAATACCAGGTTTCACTTTATCGATATAGCCATAGTTCGTAAAGCCAATCGTACCGTAAACATTCACGATTGATAAAGCTAAGATCTCATCGATACCGTAAAGACCTTCGTCATCTTCGATAATGTGTTGCAACGGATCCATCAATCTTTTCTTTTCTGCTAATATATCTAATTGGATTCCGGTGATAATGGCGTTATGTACTTCACGTTTTGTTAATACGCTGTTGACACTTTCAGTACAATCTGCCAAAGTCAAATCAGAAATATAGTCTTTTTGTAAAAACATGACAAGTTGTGCGATATCTTCTACAGTTACGCCACGTTCCTTCAATAGTTCTCTTGCTTTTTCTTCTAAAGTCTCAGTTTTGACGACCATATTATTGCTCCCCCTTTATTTTTTCTTTCTCTATTTCATGTTAACGGAACATGAAAAAAATGCAAGAAACTGCTTTCGGATCTCGCGTGAAATGCAGAGGAATCTAAAAAATCAACTAGGACGAAGATTTTTATCATATAAGCTTGTGCTGTGACCAGGCTGAGTCCGTTCTTTTGGATTAATGTAGTGTAAAGCATTGTTCACTGCGGTAGGTGCTTCACCGAGCCCAGTAGCAATCAGTTTCACTTTTCCTTCATAGGTACAGATATCACCAGCTGCATAAACACCTGGAATAGAAGTAGACATATCTGATTTTACAGTGATGGCATTTCTGGTACTATCAAGTCCCCAAGAAGAGAGATGTTCTAAATTAGAAGTGAATCCATAATTGACGATCAGAGCATCAATCATCAAATCAATTGTTTCATCGCTCTTCACTTTTTTTAAGCGGATATCTGACAGTTCTCCATCGTTTCCAGACAATCCATCGATTAGATATGGAGTAAGCAAGTTGACAGATGAAGACTTCAAACGTGATACGCTATGTTCATGCGCACGGAATTCCGGACGACGATGGATCAGGTAAACTTCGCTTGCAATAGGCTCCAACATCAATGCCCAATCGATAGCAGAATCGCCGCCTCCAGCAATAGCAACTTTTTTTCCGGCATATTTCATCAAATCATTTACGAAATAATCCAATCCGTGGTTTTCGAATGCTTCAGCATTATCTAAATTCAATTTTCTTGGCTGGAATGAACCATTTCCTAAAGCTAAAATGACTGCTTTAGAATAATGTATGCCTTTATTTGTAGTGATCTCGATAACTTCGTCTTCACGAGTAAGCGAGAGAACTTCTTCTTTTAAATGAAATGTATGGTTAAAAGTAGTTAACTGTTTTTCTAATTGATCGATTAATTCACTTGCTTTGATTGCTGGATAACCTGGGATATCGTAAATATATTTTTCAGGATATAATGTTGCTAATTGACCACCAAGTTGAGGTAGACTGTCAATGATTTTTGTTTTAGCTTGGCGCATTCCTGCATAAAAAGCGGCAAACATCCCCACAGGACCTGCACCGATAATTGTAATGTCATAGATTTCCATAAAAAATTCCTCCCTTTTCACACTATAGCAGAATTTAATTGAGAATGCTTCTCAAAAATATTTGAAGTTGAAATGGTCAGTCATAGAATTTATTCATGGAATGCAGGCAGTGATGAAAAAATAAAGAAAAACAAATCTAGTATTTTTACGGAAGGTTAGGTATTATGTTATTATTATTTATGAAGTATGCAAATAATAGGAGGAAACAATATGGGATTCCCACAACTAGATTTAAAAAGTGAAAAAGGACCAAAAGCTGTTATCAAAACAAACCGTGGTGATATTACTGTTCAATTATTCCCTGAACTAGCACCGAAGACGGTTCAAAATTTCATTGAACTTTCCAAAAAAGGTTATTATGATGGCGTGATTTTTCACCGTGTTATTCCTGATTTCATGATTCAAGGCGGCGATCCAACTGGAACAGGAATGGGTGGAGAAAGTATTTATGGAGAAAGTTTTGAAGATGAATTCAGTCGTGAACTGTTCAACCTTCGCGGAGCTTTATCTATGGCAAATTCAGGTCCAAACACAAACGGAAGCCAATTCTTTATTGTAAATAACACAAATGTGCCAGCTAATATGCTTGGACAATTAGAAGGTGCTGGATTCCCATCAGAAATCATTGAAGCGTATAAAGGTGGCGGAACCCCTTGGTTAGATTTCCGACATACAGTCTTTGGACATGTACTGGAAGGAATGGATACAGTAGATGAAATTGCAAATGTGCAACGTGGTCCACAAGACCGCCCTGTACATGATGTAGTGATAGAAACAATTGAAATTTCAGAATAGTTTGGTATGATACGGAGCAATTATAGAAAAGGACGAAACCTAGTAAGGTCTCGTCCTTTTACTTTGATAACTGATTTATTCGATTGTTTCTAAAGCGTGCTTGATTCGATGAAGTCCTTCTAGTAAAGTTTCTTCTGGACAAGCAATATTCAAGCGCATATGTCCATGACCGGAAGGCCCAAATGTGATACCAGGATTTAATACGACTTTTCCTTTTCTCACTAGAGTGTTCTCTAATTTCTGGTCGTCTGAAATATAAGCGGTAAAATCCAACCACATTAAATAAGTTCCTTCAGGGTTCATTATTCTCACTTTCGGAAGATGCTGTTCAAAAAACTGATTAACTGTTTGAACATTTTTTTCTAGATAAGGAATCAGTTGACTTAACCATTCTCCACCGGTCTCATAAGCCGCTTGAGTCCCAATCAAACCAAAAGTGTTGATTTCGTGCTGTTGATTCATCACTAGATGTTTTTCAAATTTATCTTTCAGCTCTGGATTTTTGATAAATACCATTGAATTTTTGATTGCAGCTAAATTGAAAGTCTTTGTTGCAGAAGTAAAGGCAATGAGCAAATCGTCCAAATCGGGATTAATCGTCAGCATGGAAGTAAATGTATGATCGAATAAAGTCAAATCTTGATGGATTTCGTCACTAAACAGAAACACTCGATGTTTTAAACACAATTCGCTTAACTGTTTCAATTCTTCTTTGTTCCAAACGCGACCTCCTGGATTATGAGGATTGCACAAGATCATTGCTTTTACATTGTTTTCTTCTATTTTTTTCTCCATGTCAGAAAAGTCCATGACAAAATGATTATTTTTTTCTAGCAAAGAGCTTCGAACAATGTGACGTTGATTTGTTTCTATAATAGAGGAAAATGGAGGATAAACTGGGTCGTGAACCAAAATAGAATCACCTGGTTTTGTAAAAGTTTGTACTGCTGCAGCTAAACTAGTCAACACACCACTTGTAAAAACAATATTTTCTTTCGTCAACTCAACAGCATGGCGTTGACGTTCCCAATGAATGATAGCCTGATAGAGTTTATCAGACAGAGTGGCATAACCAAAGATTCCGTGTTTGATGTATTCACTAAACGCATTAGCTACCCCCTCGGGAGATAAGAAATCCATATCTGCTACCCACAAAGGAAGTAAATCATCCATTTGATATGTCTCGGCAATCGCGTCCCATTTTACACTTTCTGTATCTTTTCTTGAAATCTTTTTATCAAATTCGATCATCTCAATACCTCCAGTCATTTTCGTCGCTTCTTTTTTTGAGCTATTTACAGTATAATGATAAATGCGAAGAGAGGGAAGTAGATGACTTATAAAATTGGACAAATAATTGAAGGAAAAGTAACAGGGATACAGCCTTATGGGGCATTCGTCTCTCTTGATAATGAGACGCAAGGACTTATTCATGTTTCGGAAGTACAATCCGGTTATACGAAAAATATCCATTCATTGTTAAAAGTCGGGCAGCCAGTAACCGTTCAGATCATCGACATTGATGAATATTCCAAAAAAATCAGTTTATCTTTAAGAACATTAGAAAAAACAAATCCAGCTGTTCCTTATCGTAGAAAAAGATATTTCACGAATAAAAATCGTAAAATCGGTTTTGCTACTATTGCGGAGCAGTTACCTATTTGGATAGAAGAAGCGTTATCTGAATTAGAACGGAAAGAAAATAAGAAATAAAAAGTGTGTATTTTTTCTGAAAATGTGCTAGAATTTTTATGTAAGCCATAGAACAAGGTGATCGAGGTGGAAATTTTGGCAAGCAAAAGAGTTGCTGGTACAATTATGTTGCATTTGGAGGATGGTTCTAAAAAATTTTTGGTCCATTCAATTGATGACAAGTTGGAATTTGCGTTAGCGGAACTTTCTGAAGGGAAGACTGGTTTAGCGAATATACTTAATTTCTTAAAAGAAATAGTTCATATCGATGTTAGCAAGATTAGTTTGATGGAATTGACAAATACACATATTAATCAGGAAAATGTTCCGTTGTTTGTCTTTGAGACTGAACAAAAGAATCAAAGAGAAGAATTAGGCGAAGGATATATTTGGGAAGAACCAGGTCAAATGCGCTCTGTTCTTGGAACTTACGAAGTAGAGGGAGTGCCTTTCTTCTAAAATACAGATTAAGCGAACAAAGAAGTTTGAATTTTTTTCAAACTTCTTTTTTTATTGTTTGATCCAGAAAAGACATTGAAATGTTCTGCTATAGATAATTTTTTAGTGAATTTTGTTTTCAAAATATGTAGAAAACGTTTGTATAACGAATAATAATAATTGATCGAAAAATCATTTCACAAAGTAATGCTTAATTTATAGTTGACCGAGGAAGAAATACATGATAAATTTAACAGCGTTGATTCTGGAAGTGGACGTTATATCACGTTTCTGAAAAAAACTTAAAAAATAGTTATTGACATGTTGATAATGACATGATAAGATAACTGAGTCGTTAAAAAAGAACAACTTGCGAAGCTCGATTCTATCGAAAAAAACTTCAAAAAAAGTTCTTGACAAATAACAAACAATAAGTTATGATAAATGAGTTGCTGAAAGATTTC
>NZ_KV815617.1:0-545 GCF_001814285.1 Enterococcus sp. HMSC076E04
TTTCTATTTACACAAAATATTTTACACTCTCGAAAAAAACTTTTAAATTGATTCTTTTTATTTATCATAAAGATATAGATACATAATCATTTTCGCTTACATATATTTGAATATGAACTAAAAACAGCAAGAAAGAAGATGATCAAATGTATTATGTAGAAGTAAAAACAAAAGGTGTCAAAAATAAACAATATGTGAAAGGCATGAGTAATGAGTATCCTTTACTTGGTTCATGGAAAGAAGCAGCACCTTTTTCCAAACCATGTGCCATAAAAATAAAGAGCGAGCTGGAAAAAGAACTGACTTGCGGCAAAGCAGTTGTAACCATCATCGAAAAGTAACAGTGCAAAAACTAATGAATGACTTATTCCAACACTTAAGCCGTATAGAAAGGAAGCAAAATATGGATTATACTGTTGAGTTTGACAGTGAACTATTGGAACAATTTCCGCAAGAGGTACATCTCGCATACAAAAAAACTATTTCTAAAAAAGTCATAGAGCATGTAGACTGGTGTTAGGATGATTTAGTGGACACATTTTGGG
>NZ_KV815618.1:0-1796 GCF_001814285.1 Enterococcus sp. HMSC076E04
TATAAAATTTGTCAAAAAAACTGTTGCCATTCCACTTTCTTATTAGGAAAATTACGCATGTTGAACGATACATGATAACCAACGTTTCCATAAGTACTATAAGATTGGTTTACATCTGGACGTGAAACGCCATTAGCATTTACTCGTGCTAGTTCTTTCCCAGTATTGTAATCCATGATGAAGATATACTCATATTGGTAGTCAGCAATATGCCATCCAGCCACATGCAAGTTTGCGTTTTCGATTTCTCCGAACTGATCAATGTGGGCGTAATTTGTTCCATCTGTCAGCGTAGGATTTGCAGCACCTGCTCTAGTTGGATCAATGACTGGTTTATCATCTGAAGTTGTCGGATTTTCATCGGTAAATCCATGAGCTAAATCATAGGCTAGTTTTTCTTTACTTACGCCCATTTCAGAAAGATAACCGTAAGGATCTGTATGATCACCCCAAACATAATTTGTTACCCACAAATGAGAAATGATTCCTTTTGTAAATAAAGAAGTTCCTTGATCAAGAGTCGATGGAATTCCATATTTTTTTGCACTATCTCTTGTATATTCAATGTAAGCTCGATAGTTTTTCTCAAACAATGCTTTATCATATGTGTGCTGTAATTCAATCTGTACAGGCGCATAAGGGTTGGCGTTACCAGCACCCCACGAAACATATCCTTGCTCACCCACACGGTAAACAATCCCACCGTCACCAATAACATCTGTAGTATAAGGATTACTTCCGTTATAATTATTTTTCATGTTGGCGGCTACGTTTCTTGCAGGTGCATCTATCCCAGTTTCATGTAAAATAATTTTGTTTGGGATTGCTAATCTTGAATCCCCTTGATTTGGAGCTAGATTATATTCATCGTTGATCGTATAGGCGAACCCATTAATTGGCAATAAAAAAAGAGCCGTTAATAGGCTCATCGCAGTAATAGTAATTTTCTTTTTCATTTGTTTCCTCCTATTTTTTCAAATTATAAGCCGACACACCAGTGATAACGCCTAAAAATGTTGCTACTGCATTGATAGTGAGTACTGTCATATCTGTTCCATTCCATCCATACGCTTTCCCTAACATGGCTACTAAAGCAGATGCAGCTGGTAATACTGTTAAAACCGTCCATTTAATGACTTGATAATACTTATCGGGTAAAATCATTCACTCACCCCCTCTCACATCTTGAATATCATGCTCAACTACTTTCATTCGGCCTTCTAATTGATAGGTTCTTTCTACCAAATTATTATGTTTTTCAACTTTTTTCTCTAGTTGATCAATTCGATAAATTGTCAATTTATTAGAGATAACAATTCCTGAAAAAGTTCCCACCAATGAACCAGCTAAGCTAAAAATTGAAATGACCGCATCTATAGCGTCTACTCTTTCGTTCGTTTCTTCGTTTGCAGCTAAAGCTAACATAGCCATTTCTCTATGTGTCGTTGGAATAGCGATCATTCGTTCTTTGATTGATTTTTCCATTTCATTGAAAGCTTCAATAAATTTTAGTTTGAAACTTATTGCTTTACTTCCAGTAAATCCCATAGCTAGCAAGGAAAATCCGTCTCTATTCATGAAATAAACTCTCCGACTTCTTCCGTATGAGTCCGGCTCGTTCCCTTCCATAAACATCTGCTCAAAATCGAGCACATCTTTAACATTGGCCGAATTTTCGAGCGATCTTTTTATTGATTCAATTGCTTCTAGCACATGCTTATGTTTCTTTTCGAAACTTTCTGCCACTTGCAAGCTCGTAGTTACAGCTTCTTTATTTTTCAAAATTACTAATTCTT
>NZ_KV815619.1:0-32480 GCF_001814285.1 Enterococcus sp. HMSC076E04
TTTCTTGAAGCTGACCACTTCTGTCACAACCTCTATTTTGTTTGATTGTTCATTGCGTCTTCTGCAGCCATTTGCGCTTCAATATCTGAAATACTGTAGACATTTTCACTTGCTACACCGACTTCTTTTGGTTCCATGTCACGGTAACGTTGCATACCAGTACCAGCTGGGATGATCTTACCGATAATAACATTTTCTTTCAAACCAAGAAGAGGATCTTTCTTACCGCGGATCGCAGCATCCGTCAAGACACGAGTTGTTTCTTGGAATGATGCAGCAGATAAGAAACTATTTGTTTCTAATGATGCTTTTGTGATACCTAGCAAGACTGGTCGAGAAGTTGCAGGAACGCCTCCTGAGACTAGCGTATTGTAGTTTTGATCTTTAAAGTCTGCGATGTCTAATAATGTACCTGGTAAGATATCTGTATCACCTGGATCCATTACACGAACTTTACGCAGCATTTGACGAACCATTACTTCGATATGCTTGTCGCCGATTTCTACCCCTTGCATACGGTAAACACGTTGTACTTCACGAAGCAAGTAGTTTTCAACAGATAATACATCGCGGACTTGCAACAATTGTTTTGGATCGATTGATCCTTCTGTCAATGGTGCACCACGGTGGATCATATCGCCTTCTGCTACTTTCATACGTGCTGTATAAGGAACAGTATACGTACGTGTATCTGTTTTTCCTTTGATTGTTACTTCTTTGGTACGTGTTGCAGGATCTTCTGAGATATCGATGACATCCCCTGTTACTTCTGTGATCACTGCTTGCCCTTTCGGATTACGTGCTTCAAAGATTTCTTGGACACGAGGAAGACCTTGAGTGATATCGTCTCCGGCAACCCCACCCGTATGGAACGTACGCATCGTCAACTGAGTACCAGGTTCACCGATTGATTGAGCGGCGATCGTACCAACTGCTTCTCCGACTTCAACGTCAGAGCCAGTTGCAAGGTTGCGTCCGTAACAATGTTTGCAGACACCATGTTTTGTATTACATGTGAAGACAGAACGGATCGTCACTGTTTCGACACCTGCATCAACGATTTGTTTTGCGATGTCTTCGGAAATCAATTGGTTTCCTGCGATGATCAATTCATTTGTTTCAGGATGACGTACTTCTTTACGAGTGTAACGTCCCACTAAACGATCTTCTAATGATTCGATGATTTCATTTCCTTCACGGATTGCTTGGATCTCAAGACCTCGGTCAGTCCCGCAATCTTCTTCACGGATGATTACATCTTGAGCCACGTCAACCAGACGACGAGTCAAGTAACCTGAATCGGCAGTCTTCAAGGCTGTATCGGTCATCCCTTTACGAGCCCCGTGAGTTGAGATAAACATTTCCAAAACGGATAGTCCTTCACGGAAGTTCGAAATGATTGGCAATTCCATGATTCGACCATTAGGAGCGGCCATCAAACCACGCATTCCGGCAAGCTGTGTAAAGTTGGAAATGTTCCCACGAGCTCCAGAATCAGACATCATGAAGATTGGGTTTTTCGCTTCCAAACCTTCCATCAGTTTTTGTTGGATGCTGTCTTTTGCAGCGTTCCAAACAGCAATGACACGTTCATAACGCTCGTCATCTGTAATCAGACCACGACGGAATTGTTTTGTAATAGTTTCAACTTGTTTATGGGCATTTTCAATGATTTCTTGTTTTTCATTCAGTACACTGATGTCAGCGATCCCTACTGTGATACCGGCATGTGTTGAATGTTTGTACCCTAAGTCTTTCATACGGTCAAGCATCTTAGAAGTTTCTGTTACTTTGAATCGTTTGAAGACTTCTGCGATGATGTTCCCTAAGTTTTTCTTCTTGAACGGTAATACTAATTCTTGCTCTTTGATATGTGCAGGAATATCCGTACCAGCTTCAACAAAGTATTTGTCCGGTGTTTGGACGGTCAAGTTGAAGTCTGTTGGTTCATTCAGATAAGGGAATTCAGGAGGCATGATCTCGTTGAAAATGATCTTACCAACTGTTGTGATCATCGTACGTTCTTTTTGCCATTCAGTAAATGGTTTTTCACCTAATGAGTTAGGGTTCACACCGATACGTGAATGTAAATGAACGTATCCGTTGCGCCATGCGATAACAGCTTCGTTTTGATCTCTGAAGACCATTCCTTCGCCTTCGCGTCCTTCTTCTTCCATTGTCAAGTAGTAGTTACCTAGAACCATATCTTGAGAAGGAGTAACAACTGGTTTACCATCTTTAGGGTTCAAGATGTTTTGAGCAGCTAACATCAACATACGTGCTTCTGCTTGTGCTTCTTCATTCAATGGCACGTGGACAGCCATTTGGTCTCCATCGAAATCGGCATTATAAGCTTCACATACAAGTGGATGCAAACGGATTGCGCGTCCTTGTACTAAAACTGGTTCGAATGCTTGGATACCAAGTCGGTGAAGCGTAGGTGCCCGGTTCAGCAATACTGGGTGTTCCTTGATTACGTCTTCTAAGACATCCCATACTTCGTCTTCTTGACGTTCGATTTTACGTTTCGCATTTTTGATGTTTGAAGCTAGTTCACGTTGAACAAGCTCACGCATCACGAATGGTTTGAATAATTCGATGGCCATTTCTTTTGGAAGTCCACATTGGTACATTTTCAAGAAAGGTCCAACAACGATAACGGAACGACCGGAGTAGTCCACACGTTTACCTAGCAAGTTTTGACGGAAACGACCTTGTTTCCCTTTCAACATATGAGAAAGAGATTTCAATGGGCGGTTACCTGGTCCAGTTACTGGACGTCCGCGACGACCGTTATCGATCAATGCATCTACTGCTTCTTGCAACATGCGTTTTTCGTTTTGAACGATGATTCCAGGTGCGTTCAAGTCTAATAAACGTTTCAAACGGTTATTACGGTTGATGACACGACGGTAAAGATCATTCAAGTCACTTGTTGCAAAACGTCCACCTTCTAATTGAACCATTGGGCGCAAATCTGGTGGAATAACAGGGATAACATCCATAACCATCCAGCTTGGTTGATTTCCTGAAGCGCGGAATGCTTCTAAAATATCCAAACGGCGGATTGCACGTGTACGTTTTTGTCCTTGTGCAGATTTCAATTCTTCTTTCAATTCGGCTGCTTCTGCATCTAGATCAACATTATCAAGTAATTGTTTGATCGCTTCTGCACCCATAGCAGCTTGGAATTCTTGTCCATATTGTTCACGTTTTTCGCGATATTCGCGTTCTGTCAACAATTGTTTTTTCTCTAAATTCGTGTTTCCTGGTTCGATAACCACATATGAAGCAAAATAAATGATTTCTTCCAAAGCGCGTGGGCTCATGTCTAATACAAGTCCCATACGTGAAGGAATCCCTTTAAAGTACCAGATATGTGAAACAGGAGCTGCTAATTCAATATGTCCCATGCGTTCACGGCGAACTTTCGAACGAGTCACTTCCACTCCGCATCGATCACAAACGATTCCTTTATAACGGATACGTTTGTATTTTCCGCAGGCACATTCCCAGTCTTTTGTAGGACCAAAAATCCGCTCACAGAACAACCCTTCGCGTTCAGGTTTTAAGGTACGATAGTTAATCGTCTCAGGTTTTTTTACTTCACCGTAAGACCAGCTTCTGATTTTTTCGGGAGAAGCCAAACCTATTTGCATACTTTCGAATTTATTTACATCGATCAAAAGGGGTTCCCTCCATTTCATTTAATGGCAAACCGCAAGACGGCTGATCTTCGACCGCCTTGCAGCTCATAGACCGGATTAGTCTAAATTATCTTCTGCGGTTTCAAAGTTTTGGATGACATCGTCTCTTTCATCTTCCACTTGTTCAGCAGCTTTCTTTTCTAATTCTTTGGCAGTTTGCTGTTCGGCAAATTTTGTCAAAGCATCAACAGTGATCAAATCGTCGTCTTCATCGTCCATGTCGCGAAGTTCGATCTCTGTCTCTTCGATATCCAAGACACGCATGTCCAGACCTAGTGATTGCAATTCTTTCACCAATACGCGGAAGGATTCCGGTACACCTGGTTTTGGAATTGGTTCACCTTTGACGATTGCTTCGTATGTTTTCACACGTCCGACTACGTCATCTGATTTGTATGTCAAGATTTCTTGTAAAGTATAAGCCGCACCGTAAGCTTCCAGTGCCCATACTTCCATTTCACCAAAACGTTGTCCACCAAATTGAGCTTTACCTCCCAATGGTTGTTGTGTAACCAATGAGTAAGGTCCGATTGAACGGGCATGCAATTTGTCATCGACCATGTGAGCAAGTTTGATCATGTACATCACACCGACAGACACACGTCCGTCAAATGGTTCACCTGTACGTCCGTCGTACAGAACAGTTTTCGCATCGCTGGCCATACCGGCTTCACGAACTGTTTCCCATACGTCTTCATCACTTGCACCATCGAATACTGGCGTTGCTACGTGGATACCTAACTGACGTGCAGCCATACCCAAGTGTAATTCCAATACTTGTCCAATGTTCATACGTGAAGGCACCCCTAAAGGATTCAGCATGATATCGATTGGTGTTCCGTCAGGTAGGAATGGCATATCTTCTTCCGGCATAATACGGGATACAACCCCTTTATTTCCGTGACGACCGGCCATTTTATCCCCTTCATGGATTTTACGTTTTTGAACGATATAAACACGAACTAACATGTTTACGCCTGGTGACAATTCATCTCCAGCTTCACGAGTAAAGATTTTCACATCGTGAACGATCCCGCCGCCGCCATGCGGTACACGTAATGATGTATCGCGGACTTCACGAGCTTTTTCGCCAAAGATCGCATGCAATAGACGTTCTTCTGCAGATAATTCTGTTACCCCTTTTGGCGTGACTTTCCCTACAAGCAAATCGCCATCTTGGACTTCTGCACCGATACGGATAATACCCATTTCGTCTAAATCTTTCAATGCGTCTTCCCCGACATTAGGGATTTCGCGTGTGATTTCTTCAGGTCCTAATTTTGTATCGCGGGCTTCTGATTCATATTCTTCAATATGAATAGAAGTGTATACGTCATCTTTTACCAAACGACGGCTCATGATGATCGCATCTTCATAGTTGTACCCTTCCCAAGTCATGAAACCAACTAAAACGTTTTGACCTAGAGCCATTTCGCCTTGTTCCATAGATGGTCCGTCTGCCAGAGTATCCCCTTTTTCGACTTTCTCACCCAAATGAACGATTGGACGTTGGTTGTAGCTTGTTCCGGAGTTTGAACGACGGAATTTTGTCACATCGTATTTATCTAATGCACCGTTGTCGCGGCGTACACGGATTTCAGAAGCATCAACGTATTCAACGACACCGTCATGTTTACATAACAAAGCAGCTCCTGAGTCATGCGCTGATTTGTATTCCATACCAGTACCAACCCATGGTGCTTGAGGATTGATCAACGGCACTGCTTGACGCTGCATGTTGGCACCCATCAAGGCACGGTTGGAGTCATCGTTTTCCAAGAAAGGAATACATGCTGTCGCAACGGCAACTACTTGTTTAGGTGATACGTCCATGTAGTCTACTTTATCAATAGATACTTCTAAGTTTTCACTTTGCGCACGCGCCATAACAACGTCTTGAGCAAATGTTCCATCTTCATTCAATGGGCTGTTTGCTTGGGCTACGATGTAATGGTCTTCGATATCTGCTGTCAAGTAGTCGATTTGGTCAGTAACCCGACCTGTTTCGCGGTCTACACGACGATAAGGTGTTTCGATAAATCCGAATTTATTTACTTTCGCATAACTGGACAAACTATTGATCAACCCGATGTTTGGGCCTTCAGGAGTTTCGATCGGACACATACGGCCATAGTGGGAGTAGTGAACGTCACGAACTTCATAACCGGCACGGTCACGAGTCAATCCGCCAGGTCCTAAGGCTGAAAGACGACGTTTGTGTGTCAATTCGCCAAGAGGATTTGTTTGATCCATGAACTGTGACAACTGAGAAGAACCAAAGAATTCTTTGATACTTGCCACAACTGGACGGATATTGATCAATTGTTGAGGTGTCAATGTTTCAGTATCTTGGATCGACATTCTTTCACGAACCACACGTTCCATACGTGCTAGCCCGATACGGAATTGGTTTTGTAAAAGTTCACCGACTGAACGGATACGACGATTTCCTAAGTGGTCAATATCATCGACATTGCCGATACCTTCCATCAAGTTCAAGAAATAGCTCATTGAAGCAATGATGTCGGCTGGACGAACCGTTTTTACAGCTGCTTCTGGATAGCCGTTTCCGATCACGTTCACTTCACGTTCAGGATCTCTTGGTGAAAATACTTTGATGACTTGGACAGTCATTGGATCTGTGACCACACCATCTTCTGATGGATAGTAAGTCACTGAATTTAGACCGTTATCAATGAAAGGAGCTAATGTTTCCATGACTTGGTGAGTCAGAACTGTTCCTTTTTCAACGATGATCTCGCCTGTTTCTGGATCAACTAATGTTTCAGCTAATGTCAGATTCAATAGACGTGTTTTCAAATCTAATTTTTTGTTTACTTTGTAACGACCAACGTTTGCTAAGTCGTAACGTTTTGGATCGAAGAAACGAGCATTCAGCAAGTTACGTGAGCTGTCTGCTGTTTTTGGTTCGCCTGGACGCAAACGTTCGTAAACGTCTTTCAAACCTTCTTCTGTTCTTGAGTCGCTTGCGTTTTTATGCAAGTCTTTTTCGACTGTATTGCGTAATGTTTCGCTGTCGCCGAAGATTTCAAAGATCGTATCATCGGAACCAAATCCTAACGCACGAACTAATACGGTTAAAGGAATCTTACGTGTACGGTCGATACGTACATAAGAGATGTCTTTTGCATCAGTTTCCATCTCTAGCCAAGCGCCACGGTTAGGGATAACAGTAGAACCGAATCCTTCTTTTCCGTTTTTGTCAACTTTTCCATGGAAATAGACACCTGGTGAACGGACTAACTGAGAAACGATTACTCGCTCTGCCCCGTTGATGATGAATGTTCCTTGTTCTGTCATTAATGGGAAATCACCGAAGAATACTTCTTGTGCTTTGATTTCGCCAGTCTCGCGGTTTGTCAAACGCAATGTTACATGTAATGGTGCAGAGTAGTTTGCATCATGCGCACGAGCTTCTGCTACTGTATACTTTGGTTCTTTCAATTCATAATCTACAAATTCCAAAGATAGATTGCCATTGAAGTCATCGATTGGCAAAATGTCTTCAAACATTTCTCTAAGTCCCTCATCTAAGAACCATTGGTAAGAGTCTGTTTGAATTTCGATCAAATTTGGTAATTCCAACACTTCACTGATTCTTGCGAAACTTCTACGTTCGCGATGTTTTCCGTATTTTACTACGTGTCCAGCCAAGCTCTTCACCCCTCTAAAATGTCATTCAAAAAGACTACCCGATCAATTGTTACAATAATATTTCAAATATTATTTTTAGGTAACAACAGACATTTTTTGCGGCTTTTAGGCAAAAAAAAACCAAAAATAGAACATTCTCTTGAAACCTTACTTCGTGAGCTTCTACTTTTGTTTCCTTATATTAAAGCCGAAACGGACAATATTTCGTTTCTGCCTTTTCTTCATCAGATAGTTTTTGCAACTTCATATACTACACTTATTTTCTATAAAAGTCAACACTTCCTGGCGTTTCTTCTGCTTTTTCGCAATATTTTCTTAAAGTTTTCAATTTTATGTTTTCAATTATCTGACAATTCTTAATTGACAGACCATTTTTTCTCGGTTATACTTTAGAAAATTCATTTTGTGGAGGAACTTCTATGCGAACCAATATCAAGCAAATCGTACCAACACAACTGAATAACTTTTACTTTAGCTACTTTAGATAGGTTTGTATTCATCATGATGGATACAAACGTTAAACGACAGTTTGTATCTATGATGGCTAAAGAACTTTGTATTGCAGCAAAAAGCCACGTAGACAAAATGCTAAGTGGCTGAGCAATGAAAATACAAAGTAAAAGTATCAAGCATTCTACTTTTCAATTTATTTTCCGACTTTTCAATCCATTTGGACATTTTGTCTGAATGGATTTTTTGTTTCCCAAAATTAAGGAGGAAAAAAAATGAAAAAAAACATATTAATTGGATTAGGCGCTACTCTGCTACTAGCTTTAGGAGGTTGCGCACAAAAAGACAATTCCGCAGAGGCATCAGATGGACAAAAAACAATTGGCGTATTGCAACTTGTACAACATAACTCGTTAGACGCTGCCTATAAAGGATTCAAAGAAGGATTAGCAGAAGAAGGGTATAAAGAAGGCGATAATCTAACAATCGATTATCAAAATGCCCAAAACAATCAAGACAACCTGAAAAGCATGAGTGAGAAGCTCGTCAAAGAAGATCCTGATTTGCTACTTGGGATCGCCACTCCAGCAGCACAATCTTTATTAAATGAAACAACCACTATCCCGATGACTGTCACAGCGGTCACAGACTTGGAACAAGCCCATTTAGTCACATCCAATGAAAAACCTGGCGGAAATGTGACTGGCACGACAGATATGGTGCCAATCGAAAAACAAATCGGCTTACTGTTAACTATCGTGCCAGACGCCAAAACAATCGGCATCATGTATAACAACGGTGAAGCAAACTCTAAGATCCAAGCTGATTTGGCAGAAAAAGAATTGAAAAAAGCGGGCGTAAAAGTCAAAGTACTGACAGCAAATTCCACAAATGATGTCCAACAAGTGACGAAAAGTCTAGCTAAAGATGTAGACGGAATCTATATTCCCACTGATAACACGTTCGCAAGTGCGGCAAGTGTTGTCGGTGAAGTCGCAAAAGAAACAAAAACACCTGTCGTTGCTGGCGCAGTTGATCAAGTCAAAGACGGCGGTCTAGCAACAGTAGGGATCGACTACGAAAGCTTGGGCAAACAAACGGGGATCATGGCAGCAAAAATCTTAGACGGCAAGAAGCCAAGTGAACTTCCTGTCGAAACAGCGAATGATTTGGAACTGTATGTCAATAAAGACATGGCCAAAGCATTAGGCATCAATCCAGACAGCATCAAAGAAGCTGAATAAAACACAGGAGGATTCTCATGACAAATTTGCTCTCTCTTTTCTTATCATCTGCGTCGCAAGGGGTCTTATGGGCCCTGCTTGCGATTGGTGTGTATATCACTTTCCGTATCTTGGACATTGCCGACTTGACTGCTGAAGGAAGCTTTCCTTTAGGTGCAGGGATCGCGGCAGTAAGTATTACAAATGGCTATCACCCATTGACAGCTTGTCTTCTAGGCTTTTTAGGGGGTGCGGCAGCAGGGCTTGTTTCCGGACTGCTTCACACAAAATTAAAAATCCCCGCCCTTCTTGCAGGTATCATCACCATGACTGGTTTATACTCTGTCACCTCCCGTGTGATGGGTGCGCCGAACATCTCTTTATTGGGTCAGCCAACGATCTTTCATTGGGTCGAGTCATTCGGCATAACAAAAGACAACGCTGTACTGATCGTCGGTCTGCTTTTTGCTTTGATCGTTGTATGTTTACTTGTTTTGTTCTTACGTACAGAAACAGGTCTTGCCATTCGTGCAACTGGCGATAATCTGGCAATGAGCGAAGCGAACGGGATCAACACCGATAATATGAAGATCATCGGTTATATGATCTCTAATGGATGCATTGCTCTTTCTGGCTCCTTGCTTGCGCAAAACAACGGCTTTGCTGATTTGAATTCTGGTATTGGAACGATCGTGATTGGACTTGCTTCTATTATCATCGCAGAAGTTTTGTTACGTAACCAGCCACTATTTCTCCGTCTATTGACTGTCGTTTTAGGTGCGGTCATTTACCGCTTTATTTTAGCGTTAGTCTTCGAACTGAATGTTGAACCAAGTGATTCGAAACTTGCTTCTGCTTTCGTACTAGTGATCTGTCTTTCTTTCCCGCAGATTCAGCAAAAATTCCATTTATCTCAAAAAAGGAAAGGCGGTAGTGTCAAATGAATGACGTCTTAACATTGGAAAATCTCCATCATACCTTTGAAAAAGGAACGATCAACGAAAACCATGTCCTGAAAGGGATTAATCTTTCTTTGGAACCCGGCGACTTCGTGACGATCATCGGTGGAAATGGTGCTGGTAAATCTACTTTGCTGAACAGCATCGCCGGTACATTTTCTGTCGATCAGGGACAGATTTTATTGAATGGAAAAAATATCACGAAAAAATCCGTTGTCGAACGTTCGAAATCCATCAGTCGCGTATTCCAAGATCCTAAACTAGGGACAGCCGTTCGTTTAACGGTAGAAGAAAATCTTGCTCTTGCTATGAAACGAGGAAAAAAGCGCGGCTTCTTCCGTGGTGTCAAACCGCAAGACCGAACGTTTTTCAAAGAACAGCTGGCTCGGCTGAATTTGGGTTTGGAAAATCGTTTATCCTCAGAAATCGGTTTGCTGTCTGGGGGACAACGTCAAGCCATCACGCTGTTAATGGCTACATTGCAGCGTCCAGAACTGATCTTATTAGATGAGCACACTGCAGCGCTTGACCCGGCTACTTCCAAAACCGTCATGGACTTGACAGAAAAGCTGATCACCGAGCAGAATCTCACTGCTTTCATGGTCACACATGACATGGAAGACGCGATCCGCTATGGAAATCGACTGATCATGCTTCATCAAGGAAGGATCGTCGTCGATATCCAGCAAGAGGAAAAACAGCAGCTCACAGTACCTCAACTATTGGCGTTGTTCAAACAAAACAGCGGCACGACGTTGAAAGACGATCAGGTACTTTTATCTTCATAAACAGAAAGAGGCTGGGAAAAAAATGAACGCCCACCCTCTTCTTTTTTCTCTTTCCTTCTTTCGTTTTTGCTTTATGTATCACCCGTTGTTTCTTCGAAAACTATTTTGTTCTCTCCTTCTTCCTGATAGAATGGATGGGAAAGGAGCTTGGTGCCATGACAACAAAAGACAAAGTACTTCATTTATTGAAAAAGACGCCAGATTTTCTTTCCGGAGAAAAGTTAGCACAGCAACTGGAAGTTTCCCGGACAAGTATTTGGAAAGCCATCAAAGAATTGGAAAAGGCAGGCTATCGTTTTGAGCACGGGCCTACAGGGTATCGTTACTTGCCCTCTGACGTACTAGATGCAAAAGAAATCCAGCAAAAGCTACGGTCTTTTATTCCCGATTTGAAGGTACAAACGATGTTGACTTCTGAATCTACGATGAAAGATGCCAAACTGGCAGCAGCTCACGGAGATTCTGTTTCGAAATTATTTGTTGCTGATACACAAGAACAAGCTCGTGGACGTTTTGGACGACCTTTTTTTGCCGAACCTGGACGAGGAATCTACATGAGTCTCTTGCTCCATCCAGACAAACGGTTTGATGAACTGCCTCAATATACGATCATCGCAGCCAGTGCCTGTGTGAAAGCCATTGAATCTGTTACCGGTCGTTCTGCTTCGATCAAATGGGTCAATGACATCTACATGGATGGAAAAAAAGTCTGTGGGATTTTATCTGAAGCAGTCAGTGATATGGAAAGCGGCAGAATCAGTCATATCATCATCGGGATCGGGCTGAATTTTTCTGTTCCTCAAAATCATTTTCCAACTGATCTCCAAGAAAAAGCCACCTCTGTCTTTCCTGATGGACAAGCGAGTATCACAAGGAATCAGCTAATCAGCAAAATCTGGCAGGAATTGTTCACCTATCTTTCTCAACCGAAAAAAGCATTGGACTTTTATAAAGAAAAATCATTCGTATTGGGAAAAACCGTGTCGTTCAATCAAAAAGGAACGACTTATGTCGGACTTGCAAAAGAAATCGGTGATCACGGCGAACTGATCGTCCAAACAAATGGACAGGAAATGAGTTTGTCTTCTGGCGAAATCAGTCTCACATCTATCCGTACGCAATAATAGCAGATTTCACAAAAGGACACCTGATCTCATACAGTGTCCTTTTTTCTGAGTTCTCTTCAAACGACTCTCCTTATTCTCTTGACTTACCTTTTTCTATCCTCTAGAAAAAGGTGTTCTAAACGTATCAAGAAAGCATGGTACACTTTCTTTAAAGGAATCCATGCAAAAAACAGGAGAAACATGCGTTTGTACAGCAAAAAGAGATAGAGGACCGATTCCTTTTCTCGGTTTTCTATCTCTTTTCTATCAATGGTGGTAAAGCTGATTATTGTTTCTATTCAGTTTTTTTATGATACCCACACAGGACTATTTGCTAGTCCTGTGTGAAAATACTTATGCGATCATAAGTTATGTGCTTGTTTCCTAAAAAATATCTATCTCCTCATCGTTCTTTTTATTGAGGAACGATGTCGATAGAGCCGATATAGCCTACGCGATAATTTTCGATGACTATCAGTGGCAGGCATTGCCGATACCATCTTCTCCCCCAGGATTGAGATCGTTCACCTTTTCTTCTTGAAGCGTGCGACTGATATTGAGCACGTGATTTTCCGCTTGCAAGTCTTCATTGATGAACATATTTATCATACTCGTCAACACTAGCGTTGATAGTAATAGACTACCAATGATTTTCTTTTTCAATCCAATTACCCCCCCTTTATTATCTATGTAGCAACCAACTTACAACTAAAAAATCAACGCATCCCATCCCCCCTGTCTGACATTCTCGTGTTTCCATCTCCTATGATAAAGGACTATTTTGTTTTTTAATCTTTTTGTATGCGATTGCAACACTTTTAATAACATATTTGTTATTTTTTCCTGTTTGCTACATAGATAGAACAATAAATAGAGTGATCAAGAAAGTTCTTTTGCTTTTGGAAAGAACTTCAGCTGGTTCTCCGGTGCTTCGCACACCACTTGCATTTTGAATTTTTTCTCTGCGACAGAACGGATCAAAAATTTGTCTGCGCTCGTCAATTTTATCCCGCTTTCTTTTTCGATGTCTTCAAACGTAAATGCTTGTTTCTCTCCTTTTAACCGAAGAATCAGGGGCGAAACATCTGTACGTGTTAAATTAGTGATGAGTTTTTTCAAATGCATCCTCCTCGATTTGATTTTTGTGGACAGCTGTTTTTCGCTTAGATAGACAGTAAAAAATCGGCTGATTCCTCTGCCAACTTCACTTATGTTTTTACTATAACATGTTTTTTTTCATGCCTTGGGACCATAATTTCTAAAAATAAAAAAGAATGATACGAAGAAAAAAAGCCTTTGACAACGAGGATAAATGAGGATTGAAAAAAATCGGTACGAATCTTTTTTCATAAAGAAGCACCTTGTTTTATTTTTTATGGAAAATATCAGAAAACCGTACCAGATATTTTCCACCTTAGAAAAAGACGGAACAAAAACAAAAAGAAAGCATGATAAAGTGAATACAAAGATACAAATAAAAAAAGAAAAGAGGAATTGACATGCCAAAAGAAGATATTGCAAATTCACCAGATTATAGGCAAGAAACACTATTAGATAAAATGATCAATGAGATTAAAGACCCTACAACAAAAAATCTTGCAGCACAACTCCGAGATAATATAAATGTTATGGAAAGTACACCCAAACATGGAAAACATACACCTGAATACAAAATAGTTGAAGATAACAAGGTATATGCGAAGGCAGAATTAAAAGCATCAAAATTACGAGAAGAACTGAAAACACGAGCACCAGAAATATTAAAGACCTTTGATAATACTAGAAAAACAATGGCGAAACAAAAGGCACAACAGAAGCAAAAAGAACAATCATTTAAAAAACAAGAGGCAAAACAAGAGACCAGTTTAAATGATTTTAAGTCGCTGCTAGCTAAACAAACAAATAATTTAAAACAATGTAAAAAGGTAGATACATTCATGAATAGACTTTTTAACAAAAATAAGATCACAAATGCAATACAAAATTACGTAACTACTCAAGTAAAAATTGATAATGCACTCAGAGCTGATCAATCTTTAGGTTGGAATGCTAGGCAAGAGATGGCGAAACTAGAAAATCCACCTCAAAAATTACAAAAAGCAGTTGAGGACTACAAACAGAGCCTTTCTAAAAGCCTAACCTCTTATCAGGAAAAAAACACACAACAACCCACCCAAGAAAAAAAATTATATAACTTAACTCAAGACGCTAGTAACAGAGCTAAGAATTCAAATCTATCAAGTCCATCGCAGTCAAAGCCTAACCCTACACGATAATACTCAAAAAGCCCATCAACCGATTTCAATCGATTGATGGGCTTTTGTGTTCGTACATCATTTTCTTCAAATCAACAGCTTTCTACCTTACGAAGCAACCTCAAATCGATAGCGGATATCCAACCCAATATTGATTTCTTGCTGATAGTTTCCAAAGTATTGCCCTTCGATCATAAACTGGGTTTGTTCGTTCGGCGCCAGCTCAGCAACTATCTGATTTGGTGTACTTTCATAAAGATCGACAAGGATATTGCTCGTCTTGTAATTCATACGAAGTTTTGCTGCTGCCCTCTCTGCAGATGGATCTGCATCAGCTGTACGTAACAGCTCCAAGTTATTTGTATTGTTCGTGATGTTGATTTCTTCCACGCTGACTTTTAGATTTCTCATCCCAGCGTTCTCGATGTAGTAAAGCGGGGAAGAAACCATTCCTTTATTTGCGTCAGTCGTTCCAAAAAGCAATTTTTTAGGAATCTTGACATCGATCCATTCCGTCGAGTTCTCCACGATAAATGGTACCGTATAGTTATACGTAGCTGTGCCACCTGTCGCTAATGTTTCTTCTACTTCGATGATCCCGTTACTTGTTCCAGCTTTACTTGTGTCAGGATATTGGATGAACTTTGTCACATGGATCGTATCGAATCCGTCAGTTGACAGATAAGATTCGATATTTTGACTTAATTCCTCTTCTGTCAATCCACTTTCAATGGTTTGCGTTTCTACTTTTAATTGGTTGATACGTAGAAGATTGAACCCATTAGCTGTCATTTCGTAAAAAGCTTGCGGATAGCCGATTACTTCTTTTACTAACTGTTCATTTCTTGAGACAGCTGTTTTATTTCCAAGTAGGTTATTCCCTGCAGAATCGAAAACTTCAAAAGAAAGCACATCACCATAGGCTAATTCATTTTGTCTAAGAACATTGTTCCAATTGCTTCTCAGTGTTTGTGCGTCCATAGCCAAGTTATTGGTCAAAAGGGAGAATCTTGGTGAAGTAAGATCACCACGATAAAATACTGCTTGTGGTGCAGAGGCTACTGGACTGAAAGAATCAAGTCCGTCTCCTTGCGTAGCTGTCAGTTTTGGCAAATTATTCTCTTCGGTCAATGACAGAACAGCTACTGTCTTATCAGAGTTTGCTACCTGATCTTGCGCGATGATCGAGTTCCCCCACTTCACTTCATAAGGAACTGTCAGTTGTACGATACCTAGTCCATCAGTTGTACGGACTTCAATATCGATTTCACGCGTACCAATCAATGACGTATCAAGTTCTGAACGTAAGGTGACTTCATATTCACTTGCATCCACTGCTACACCATTTACCTGCACATCCTTAACGAATTCTTTTAGGTCACGTCCGTCAACGCTTTCACCTAAGTTAAATGTCTGAGGGACTGCTTCAGCTTCCAAGTGTTTGATCGGAACTAAGCCATTGTCCGTTACTCGGTAGTAAGAAAAAGGTGTACCGAAGGAGTAGTTTTCCGCGACTTCATTTACCATCAATCGACTTCGACTGTGGGACTCCCCATGAAAGACTTTGATGATATTCCCCGCAGAAACTTCTAGCGGATTGCCTTGATTGAATCCATTGATTGCATTTCGGATAATCGCATTCCCTGTGACTTCATACTGATATGTGCTTGTTTCTCCGTCGAACACTTCGATGGAATAATAGACGCTACTTCCATAATAAGAATGGACTTGCATACCTTGATTCGTTCTATTGTCACCAAATGTCGAATGCAGACGCAGTGTGCCATCTGCGCTTCTCGTCAAACTATAGGCGCCAACTGTACGATCACTAAGTCCTCTTAAAGAAATCGTACTTCCCCATTTCACTTCATATGGTATTTCTACTTCCAATGAAATATTAGCTACAGTAGATGTTATCTTTACTTTAGCATTACGAGTACCTACCAAGGAAGTATCAAAACCTATGAGTTGTTCGACTTCGTATTTATCAGAAGAAATTACGCAGTTGTTTAACCCAACGTATTCAAATAAATCGTGGGGGTTTAACTCCGTAATATCTTCACCAAGGACAAAGTCTTGCTTCAGTGATTTCGCTGCTAGAACAGGTGCTGGTTCCAGCCCTTCTTCTGTCACTCTATAGTAAGCATAATCTGTTTCGTAAGTGTGATTTTTTTCTATTTCGTTTACCATTAAGTTGTTTCGATCGATATCAGAATCTCTACAAAAAACTCTGATCGTGTTACCCACAGAAACCTCCAAAGGATTACCGTGATTGAATCCATTGATTGCCTCTCCAATGAGTTGGTCTCCTCTGACAGCATATTTATATATGCTGGTTTCTCCGTCGAACACTTCCAAATGATAAAAATCACTACTTCCATAATCAGGATGGACTTGACGATCTCGATACACGCTGTTGTCCCCAAATGTCGAATGAAGATGTAGTGTGCCATCTCCATTTTTCGTCAAACTGTATGCTCCAACAGTAATATTACTGTTTCCTCTTAAAGAAATCGTACTTCCCCACTTGACGGTAATCGGCACTTCGATGACTGAAATAGCTCCCCCTGAATCTTCCAGTTGAATGCTAGCGGTCATCTCTCCAACACGGTCGATGTTTGGTCGGTTTAGATAAGTGGCTTTCAGTTCTGATGGATCGTCTCTGTCATCTGATACGTTTTCTAGCAGATCCATTGGCGAATCTGGCAATGATTCTCCTAAATACAATTCTTGCGCAATTGGATCAGCTGTTGGAGGGGCGTTTTCAACTGTAAAGGTGATCTCATAGTCATAGGAGACTGTTTTTCCTGTAGATAAAGTCTCTGTTACTCGGATCGTTCCACTTGTCGTGCCGATGACAGAAGTATCTGGATACTGGACAAATCTATCCAAGTTGATGTTCTCTACACTTGATACATCTAAGAACTCGGCTAGTCGGCTGTCTAATTCACTCTCTGTCATCCCTTGTAAAATCATATGACTTGATGTAGTCAATTTATTGATATTCAACGCGCGGTAACCGTTTGCTGTGATCTCGTAGTAGACTTCTCCGCCGTTAGAGACAAATTGCTCGTTTTCTGTCACTGCATTTTTTGTTGGATCTGCTACCCAAGCACGGACGACATCACCATAGTTGACCGTTTGTGTCCTCCAGCGGTTTAAAACATCATTCTGTCGTTCTCCTCCTTCCGCTGTTACTGCTTGATTAGCAGAATCGTTCGTTAGATCTACATTGTTTTTTTGACTCACGTCATACCAAGAAAAATTATAGTAATCTCTCCCATAGTAACCCGAATTTATAATGAAGTTGCCTTCGTTAGGTCTTATTCCTCTACTTGCAGTAATTGATGGACGAGTCCCCCGATGATGTAAGGTGAAAGCAGCAACTGTCCTCATAGCTATTGGATCACTACCACCAAACGCAATACTGTCTCCCCATATAACACCTATATTGATAGATGTATCTTGAGAAAGAGTTGTCCCATTCACAGTGACTCGAATCGATTGTGCTCTTCCAACGCTCACGGTATCTGTAGCAATAGGTGCAGCAGTCATTTCTACTTCATATTTGTCGTCATCAAGTTGCTCTCCATCTACCTCGACATCTAAAAACTGACGTAGATCAACTGTATTCATATCTGTTCCTAGCAATACCTTACTATCAGGCTTAGCCGTTACTTCAAGTTTAGGAGTCACGACAAATGGTACTGTGTAGTCGTATGTCACTGTTTTTCCTGTCGATAAGGTTTCTTCGACTTGGATTGTTCCAGTCTTTTCTCCTAAAGTAGAAGTATCTGGATAATCCAGGAATCTCACTACTCGAAGGTTCTCCTTGCCAGAAGTGTCTAGAAATCGACTGACTTGACTATCTAAAGATGCTTGCGAAGCGCCACGTTCAATCGATTGTTCTGTCGGTGTCAATGTGTTGATGTCCAATTTACGGTAGCCGTTCGTAGTGATTTCATAGTAGACTTCTCCACCATTAAAGACAAATGGCGCATCTATTGTCATTGAATTTGTCACTGCGTTCTTTTCTGGGTCTGCCACCCATGAACGGACGACATCACCATAGTTGACATAGTTGATTTGTGTATTCCAGCTATTCAAGATATCTTGGTTTCTAGCATTTCCTCTTGCTGAGACTGCTCGATCCGCGGAATCATTTGTCAAATCAAGAATATTTTTTTGACTCAAGTTGTACCAAGAAAAATTATAGTAATTTTGACCTAAATAATTTTCATTTATCACAAAATTAGTTAAACCCGAATTGTTTCTTCCTGTAACTGCAGTAATCACTGGACTTGTTCCACGATGATGTAAGGTGAAAGCAGCCACTGTCCTCATAGCTATTGGATCACTTCCACCAAACACGATACTGTCTCCCCATACGACAGGCATTTGGAAATGTATTCTTTCACTCTCATGAACGGTTCCATCCATCGTATAACGGATTCTCACCCATGCACTTTTTGATCCTACTGTCCCTACCACGTCCAAGCTACCTAAGTTAGTCTCAATGATCTCGTAACTATCTGGGCCAGAAGAAGGCAACAGGCTCCCATTAACCCTTACTATCAGACTATCTTTGTGTTCCTGAGGAAGCACACCCAAAATAAAAGGATTGGCAGGATTGGCGGTGATCTCTACAGTAGGTTCTGGTTCCCTAGTATTGACCGTAAAGTTCCCAATCGACAGATAATTGATCGGCACATCTTCTATAGGCGTAGGATCTACCTCATTACCTGAAGCTACGGCAGTAGAACCTAATACAAGATTATGGATCCCAGCTGTTAACTGATAATCGGTACGGTTGCTAGCTCTTGTTCTAGTGATCGTCCCTGACATCGTCATCGTGAAATCATTATTGTTTATCGTGTGATTCGACGTAATACTAAGATCACCAGAAGCGCCCCCGACTTCGACAACTTCCGTGCGACCGATCTGATAAGTCGTTGAATATTTATCTGTATGATTTGGCGATCGACCATAGTACATCCTATCAACAAATCTAACACCGATATTACCATTACCAACAATATACGCGATCCAGTCAGTGCCATTCCCATATACGAGAGAATGAGTCGGAATCGTAAAGCTGTAGGAAATACTGTCACCTACATTGGGACCCAGTTCCGATAAGTTGCTGACTCCCGCATTGAATCCAGGCTGGGCTGCTGCCTGATAGGAACTTTCTCCATTCCTTCTCAAATCTCCGCGATATTGGGGAAGATTGGGAAGATCAATCTGCGGACCTGGCACAGCCGTTTCTGGTACGGGAACTGCTGGCTCTGTTTGCGGTTCGACGGTTGACGGTTCGGGTGTGGTTGGTTCCGTGGATGATTCTTCTGCTACAGGATCGACTACTGCAGGAGCTTCTTCCACTTGCGGTTCGGCTATTGGTTCTGTCGGTGTTTCTTCATTTGCTGTCTCGCTACTTTCAGGCGTCAAAGATGAGACTGCGTAGACAAGGGTAGTCGGGCTGATGCTGGAAAACAGTAAGGTAAAAACTGCTAGTATTTTGAATAGTTTCATTTTTCTCTCCTCTCTCTTTTGTATTTGCACGCTTGTCTAAACATCTGTGTCTCCAGGCAAGGCTTTTTTACTTAATAAAGAAAGAGAACCGAGGAGAAGCAGCACACCTGCTGCCGTTACCCACCTGCTTGTTCTTACAGCATTCGTCTGAGGCAGATTGCCTTTAGTGTCGCTAGAACCGGATGTTCCTGACGTATCTCCACCGGTACTTTTTCCCGAATCAGTTGCGGAATCCGCAGTTGAGCCTGTATCAGGCCCAGCACTTGATCCTGTTCCAGGATCTGTACTTGGACCTGTTCCAGGTTCCGTTGGTTTTTCTGAATAGATCAGTCCGCTAACTTCGATCGTGCTTTCTTTTTCTGCTGCATCTGCCAAACCGCTTATTGATAGACAGATAACCCCCAGAAGGAAAAACAGCGGAAGGATCCCTGTTTTTTTCATTTTTTTATACCCCTATTGCTTCAAATTGCAAGACAAGCTCATATTTAGGGTTGATGGCTTCCCCAAATTGGAAATTCGCTCCGACGCTACCAGAGAAAGTAAACTCTGTGACATCGTTTTGGTTCGGCAATGTCACTAACTCGCGTGGAAATTGCGGAGCAGTCGTTGGGTTGACTAAAGAGATAGATGTACTGCTGCTGACACTATCCATGTTCAACACTAATTCCGGCACTTTGTCTGCATCTTGCCCTTTGATGAAATTGCCCACAGAGACTTTCACGCCTTTTGTCGAATTGTTTCTGATTTGATAGATTGGTGCTACGACCTTACCCTCTGTCGCATCTGTTTGTCCGAACAAGACTTTTGTCGGGATCGATACATCGATCCAATCGACTGGATCCGTTGGCCCAGGTCCTGGTCCTGGATCAGTTGGGTCCCACTCTTTAAAAGTGCCTTCTGCTGGGATCGTTGCGTTATCTTGTTTTTGGACTGATTCGTAAACCGTATTCGGATCAGGTTCGCCACCCACCCATGTATAAGCGCTTACCGTTTGCCCGATTGCCGCACTGCTTACTAATGCAAGTGCCGGCAACAACATTTTTCTTGAGACTCTCATTTCTTTTCCTCCTAAAAAATATATATTTGCTATCAGTTAACTTTCAACTGTTAACTTTCCAACGACAGAAGATGTTCCGACTACATTCTTTTCGGAATCCAAAAATTGGACCGTACTGATCGTTTTGTATGTTCCTTTAGCTACTTTACGCAACAGTTTGCCTTCACTTACATATTGTTCTGGCTGGATCACTCCAGAAATGTAGATTTCATCGTCTTCTCCTTCGATATAAGTTGTCACTTCGATGGCGTATTCATTACTGGGCGGGTTTTGGATATTGACTGACCCAGGTTTGTCAGAGGTATCAAAATGCATCGTCGTATCCAACTTCAGCCGAACATAATCTTCGTCTGCTTGATCTTGCAGAAAATCACGCAACTCTTCTTCTGACATGTCCTTGATAAATGATTGATCGCCGCTATTCAAATTCATGATCACTTCCGGCTCTTTCCAGAAATGGTCATAGACAAAAAAGCCACCGAGTGCAACTACCAGTACTACTAGGGAAGCGATGATCTTTTTTTGTGTCGTTTGACCAGAATATCTTCCTCCTTTGCCGTTTTTTATCGATAGAACTTTTCTGTTTTTTCTATAAAAACAAATGGCTCTGTTTTTGTTTTTCCATAATGTTTTTATCGATAAAACTGCCTACCTGCTAATACTTTATCAGACTAAGAACACACCCTCAGAACAGTTTTTTCCTTTTATAGAAATATGTGGATGACCAGAAAAGTGAAATAAACTTCCTTCTTATTGGATTATTTATTAGGACGAAATAGTAACCGATTACAATAAAAAATGGAGGGATTTGAAATGAAAAAGAGAAAATCACGTTTACTGACGGCTTCACTACTATTTAGTACATTCCTTACTACTATACAGATCGTGGATGCCAATCAACTGAAATCAAAAAAGAACTTGCGACTTGTTTTTGTCGTAAGTTCTTTTTTATTTAGTGCCTTAGTCTTTCAATCCCAATAAACGTCTCGCATAGATCACCTGACCAGAGTGCATGGCAGCGTCATCAATAATAGAAACGAGACGCATCCCACGTGTGACTGGTGGTGTCCAGTTCTCGTCAATTACTTCATCTAGTTCGGAAGGTTCTAACCCTCTTAAATAAGAAATAGCAGAATCAGAAGCAGCCCGCAAGTATCCTAGCAAGACTTCTACTTGATTAGCTTGGATCTGTTTTGCTTGTTCCAGACTGTGCTTCCAAACTTGTTCGTCATCTGCTATCGTCATCGGAAACCGGCTTTCCCAATCTTGGCTGTGCCAAATTGGAGAGGTACTGGCTAAATCAGCAATCTGGAAATCCAATTCTCGAGCGGTATGCCAAGCCAGCCAAGTCATTGATTTGATTTGCGGAGCTCTGTCTTCCACTGGAAAACGGTTGGCCTCCTCAATAGAGACGCCTTCAAACAAGCGTTCAAATCGCTCGTATGCTCGGTCCACACTCTCGCATAACATATCTAAATAATTCATCTGTTTTCCTCCTTTTTATTTATCCTACTTGCTTTTTCCTAACTCTAGGATTTCTACTTATATGTTACTACACCCCCTCACTTTTTACACTTTCCAGTCACTAGCATGATCGTTTGGAGATTGAAAGAGAAAGATATTCTCTATTTTCCACTTGAACAAAAATCAACAAAATGAATGATTCATTAATATTGTTTAAATAAATAATGATTTTTTAAACGAACAGTTTAAGCTTAGGAAAAAAAGAGTATAATAGGAAAATGTTTGAAATGAAAGGAAGGGAAAAGATGAAAAAAAGGGTAAGTTTATTAGTATTAGCTGCTTTATTGTTCAACATCTTTTCGTATGGTGTGGCTGTTTCAGCGGAAACATATATTCCTAAAGATCCTGGGAATGTTTATAATGATTTAACTGGTAATTATGGTTTGCTGGGAATTGCTAGTCAATTCCATGTATTTGCCAAAAACAAGACAACGGTTAATGCCCATACAGACGGAAATATAGCAACACATGAACTGGATGCAAATAATAATTTTGGGACAGAGCTTCATGAAGGCTTATTGAACCAAGAGATCAATTATATACAAAAAACTGATTCTTTCATTAATTCTTCTGGAATCCCTACTGGCGACACAAGAGTAAATAAATTTGTCGTTGGTAGTAATGTGGATGTAGCATTACAAGATGGACGTCCTACGGTTAATGGAGCAAGGCTTGATCACTTAACTCCAGATGATTTCTATAAAGATCGTGATGGAAACGAATATATTGATTTCGAGCAAGAGTTTGCTAGATTGAATGTAGCAGCAAATGACCTTGCAACTGCCACTCCAG
The DNA here is from genome assembly GCF_001814285.1 of Enterococcus sp. HMSC076E04. Lineage (NCBI taxonomy): Bacteria > Bacillati > Bacillota > Bacilli > Lactobacillales > Enterococcaceae > Enterococcus > Enterococcus sp. HMSC076E04. Next base: position 23,069 of record NZ_KV815619.1, read on the forward strand.
TTAAAACATATACTGCTGCGGATTTTCCAGACATGAATAATCGAACCATTGACTTGACTGGTTTATCAGATTCTGGATTTTTATTGGTAAATATCGACGCAGAAGTGTTAACGATGAATACGCCACTTCAAATCATTAATCCAAGTGATCAAGTAGTCGTATTTAATGTCATCAACAGTTCTTCTGCATTGAACGTACAGTCACCAATCAAATACAATGATCGTTCCAATCATGAAACAGAAGATTTTTCGGATGCGAATATCTCTTGGAATTTCGGAAATGAGATGACTGATTTGACAATCAGTGCTCCTTTTCAGGGTACGATCCTTGCGCCTAATGCCACTATTCACATTACTCAAAACCAAGACGGAACGATTATAGGGACAAATGTGATTTTAGATGCGGCTACCAATCGTTGGGATCCTAACGAAATATTTATCAGCGACAATGGTACAGGCGGTACAGATACCACGACCACAAGTGATAGCACAGATACAACGTCCACAAGTGATAGTACTGACACAACGACTTCAAGTGATAGCTCGGATACAACGTCCACAAGTGATAGTACTGACACAACGACTACAAGTGACAGCACAGATACAACTACAACAAGTGATAGTACAGATACAACTACAACAAGTGATAGTACCGACACAACAACTACAAGCGATAGCTCGGATACAACGTCCACAAGTGATAGTACTGACACAACGACTTCAAGTGATAGCTCGGATACAACGTCCACAAGTGATAGTACTGACACAACAACTTCAAGTGATAGCACGGATACAACTCGAACAACAAGTGATAGTACTGATACAACGACTACAAGCGATAGCACAGATACAACGACTACAAGCGATAGTACCGACACAACTGCTTCAAGCGATAGCACAGATCCAACTACCACAAGTAATAGTACTGACACAACAACTTCAAGTGATAGCACGGATACAACTCGAACAACAAGTGATAGTACTGATACAACGACTACAAGCGATAGCACGGATTCTACTACCACTTCAAGTGACAGTACCGATACGACAACTACCACATCAAGTGATGGTACAGGTACAACGACTACAAGCGATAGCTCAGATACTACTCGAACAATAAGTGACAGTACCGATACGGCAGATACAACATTTATCACAAGTGATAGTCGTCATGCAAGTGTCTCTTTCCCAAGAACAAGTTCGGATAACAAGACGAACGTCAACTTAACTAATAAAACAAGCGATGATCATTTAAACAAATCAAAAAAAGTACTTCCTAAAACTGGAAGTCAATCAAATAATTGGATAACAGTCGCAGGCGTTATATTACTTGTAATCGGTTTAAGAATCACTTTCATGAGTCATAAGAAGTCGAAAAGATAAAAAAATGATCCGAGATAAAAAATAAAGGGCAACGTCAGTTAGCGACGTTGCTCTTTATTTTTGCTTGTTAACATCAAAAAATCCATTTCAAGTGATCCAAAACACGCAGATTTCATCCTTAGGAATTTATCCACGTGTTGCACCAAATTCTATTCAGTCTTTGCGGTCTAGAATCAATTGAGTAAGGGAAAAAAGATTTTCTCTCGTTCGAAGAGAGGTGTCAGGTAATTTCTTAATTTCTTTCAACGCCCTTTCGGTGTAGGCTGCTGCTAATTTCTTGGCTTCTCCCACACCTCCTGTACGTTCAACGATTTTGCGTACGGCTTCAACATCTTTTTCTGTCATTTCCGTTTTCTTCTCTAAATAAGGCAGTAAAGTCTGTTTGTTTTTTTGCAAAGAATAGATCAATGGCAAAGAATAGACTCCTTGACGCATGTCTTCTAGTACAGGTTTCCCGATTTCCTGACTCTCTTTTGTATAATCCAAAATATCATCGATAATCTGGAAGGCCATCCCGATAGAAAGTCCGATATCTCCTGCTTTTTTTGCGAAACGCTCGCTTGTTCCACTTTCAAAAGCGCCAACAGAACAACTTAGTTGGAACAATTCAGCTGTCTTACCTGAGATATTCTCCAAATATTCTTTTATAGAAAGTTCATAATTATAGCGATCATCCATCTGCCCTAATTCGCCATTCAATACTTTTTCCATACTGCGAGAATTCAATTGAAGACTTTTCAGGGAAGTCGAGTAATCAGACAATAGTTTAAAACAGCAGACGAATAAATAATCTCCTGCATAGACAGAAACGACATTCCCAAACTGACTACGGATATTAGGCTGACCACGCCGCAGATCTGCTTCATCAACGATATCATCATGAATCAGTGTGGCCGTATGGAGCATTTCGATGGAAGCTGCCAAAGCGATGGCTTTGTCCCGGTCTTGCTCTGGTCCAAATTGTGAGAACAGTAGCTGATAGGCAGGTCGCAACAGTTTTCCGCCGGCATGGATCGTTTCTTTGATTGCTTGTTCGACAGGTTTGTTTTTCAGACGGACAGTTTCTTCCATCCGTTTTAGTGTTTCTGTCAATTCTTTACTTAAAGCAGGATAGTTTTCCCACATTGGATGTAGCTTCATAAAAAAACTCCTTGTGTGACGATTATTTTTTAGTAAACATCGGGCTCCATTGTTGTTTGGTTCCCTGCTCATAATCTTTTTGGAATCGTTGCAGTGTCTGCACATGTCGTAAAAGATAATTCGCCGCGATCCCGATAGCGATTCCTGACAAGATTCCTAAAACGGAAAGGACTGGCAAGTACAGCATGACTGTCCATGATTGCGCAATGAAAGAGGCCATCAAAAGCTGACCGACATTATGCATGAACCCGCCGGCCGCACTGATTCCGATGATACTGACACGTTTGGGACCTAATTGCTTGACCAATAACATCCCAAAATAACTAAGCAGCGCACCGCTCATACTATAAAGGAACGTAGAAATCGTTCCACCTAGCAAGGTAGTCAGAAATAGTCGCAGCCACAATAACAAGAAGCTGTCCCTTTTTTTCATGGTAAAAATCGCAACGATCGTGATCAGGTTGGCTAATCCCAGTTTTGCCCCAGGCGCAAAAGCAAAAGGATAAGGGATCATATTTTCCAGTAAGCCAATGATCACTCCTTGTGCAACAAGTAGCGAAATATAAATCATTTTTTGTAATTTGCTCATGGTGTGTGAAGGTCTAATAAATCAGACTGTCTTCGTCACCCCCATCTGTTGATCGGACCTCGATCACTAATTTATGTGGTAAACAAACAATGGTTTCGCCATTTTTCGTTGCCCAGCCTCGACGTACGCAGATCTGGTCATCGCAATCTGCTTCTTTTATCCGTACTCGATCGCCATCTATCTCGATTAAGTTATAATCTCCGTGTTTATCTTTGTAAGTATATGTGTAGCTCTTTTCTCCAGCCATCAAAGGGAATGTTTTGATTTCTGTGCCATCCACACGCAGTACCGCTTCTTTTTCTGCTGTTGCGGTGTTTTGCTGAAGACCAAAAATCATGACTGGTAAAAAAGAAAGAACAGTCAAAAGAAAAATTATAAAAACATCCCAAGGTTTGAGCAGACTTTTTTCAGCAAATTCTTTAAGGCTCATTTTTGTTCTCCTTTTTCCAGATTAACTCACCCAATTTTAGCATAAAAACAAGAGGTTGTGACACCTGTGACTTGCTTTGAGTAATAAGAACGAAGAGTAGGAAACAGCTTTCCATGTTTTCTGATTCTTTGGACTTATTACCGAAAAGCAGCAGGTGGAACACCGTTTATATCAAGAGGTTGTGACAGAATTGGGCAGCTTCAAGAAATAAGAAGGAATTTATGAAAATTGCTTCTCAAATTTTTGTGAAATTTCGTCTTATTTCCGAAGAAGCTACTTCTGGAATACCGTTTATCAGAGGTTGTGACACCTGCGTCTTGCTTTAAGCGTGGAGGCTTATCTCGGGCATCTTATTCCTTTATTTTACATAAAAAGGAGGCTGCGACGGTTTGCCTCAGCCCCTTTCTATTGAAATCTTGCATTCAAGTAACGTTGTTCATTTATTTTTATCTATTTATTTCTTGCCGTATTGGGCACTTGGTCTACCGTACCACCAATTGCCTAGTGTACGTTGTAGCCATGGAATCACCCAGCGATCCAAACCAATCGCACGACCGGAACCGTTCATCAATGCGAAAGCAACAAAAATGAACCAAATGTTTACCCAGTAAAACATACCTGATAAACAGAACGTGATCACTAATACGATCGTTGTCGCACTGCATAGCCATGTGAATAATCCAGCAATCAATGCTAATGCCAAGGCAATTTCAAAGAATACCATGAATTTCTGGAAGAACATTGCTACATCATTATTTGGCATGATCACTTGCATGATCTTTGTGAACCAGTCTGGTGACTTCTCAATCACAGCCATTGGTTCTTCTCCGTATGCATAACTCAAACCGAAATGTGCAGCATGAGTCGCTGCTTCTCCGGCACTTGCCCCTGCTCCGCTAGCAGCTGTCGTTGCGTCTCCAGCAGCAGAAGCACCACTGGCAACATCTGTTACGTTATATTCCCATGTCCAAGGGAATACGCTGTTTCCAGTGAACCATGATCCTTCACCAAACCAAGTACTTGGTTTGAACACTTCACCATTCCCAATGATTTTTTTAGAAGCTTCAACGAACCAAACTAAACCATAGAAAATACGAAGTGGCACACTCCATAAAACGTTGCCGTAACGAGAAGAATGTCCTCGAGTCACGTTGCGATCGTCTTTGATATGGAAAAACTCATGCATTAAATATTGGAACATATAATAACCAGAACGAATATCAAAGAAGTATTTCAAATTCACGATATGTTTCATTACGATAGCTAAAAATCCACTTAGATGAATCTTATCAAATAGGTTAGCTACCCCCCATTTAGCACCAATAGAAACCATAAATCCTTGATAGTTTCCTTTAAATTTATGCTTTTCTCCGCCTTTGATCGAAGCCACGATATTCGCTGCGGCTGTGTGTCCTGTTTGTTCAGCAGCTTGGACGATTTGCGGTGTCGGTGTTCCTGGAAACTCTTCATAAAAGACTAAATCACCGATGATATAGATGTTTTTATCTTCGTAGCCTTTTGCCTGCATGTATTCATTGGCGATCAACCGCTGTCCCCGTGCTGCTTCTAATCCAAAGTCAGCAGCGTCAGAAGTTCCTTTAACACCAGCTGTCCAAATCAGTGTGTGGGTCGGAATGTTGCGTCCGTCCTTCAGCTTGATATGATCCGCAGCCACTTCTACGATTGGTGCGTTCAATAATAATTCTACATTGTGCTTACGCAAATAGCGTTCAGCTTTTGCAGCATCATTTCGGTCTAACATATTCAAGATCGTCGGCATTGCCTCTACGACCATTAGTGTGATCTCGTTTGGATCTAACTTATAATCTTTGGCTAAGCGATTTTTCCAGTCGATCAGTTCCCCAATCATTTCAATACCGGTAAACCCAGAACCACAGACAACGAAAGTCAGCATGGCTTTACGCAACTCATCATTTGGTTCCAATGCAGCTTTTGCTACTGTTTTCTCAATATGTTCACGAATCCTTACAGAGTCTTCAAATGACCAAAGAGTGAATCCGTGTGCTTTGACACCAGGTGTACCAAAGTCATTCGGCTCTCCGCCCATTCCAAGGATCAGCTGATCAAAAGGATAGGAACCTAATTTGGTCTTGACGATTTTCTGTTCTTTATCGATACCGACTACAGTGTCTGTGACAAGCTGTACATTCTTTTGACGAGCAAACAAATGCTGCAGATCGTATTGGATTGCTTCTGGTTCTACACGTCCGCCAGCTACTTCATGCAACTCGGTCATCATAGTATGGTACGAATGACGATCGATCAGAGTAATTGCTACATCTTCTTTTTTCAGTTTCTTTGCCAAGTATTTTGTAGCTGAAACACCGGCATATCCTGCTCCTACAACGACAATATTTTGCTTTGCCATTGATCATCCGCTCCTTATAGACTATCTATATAATGAATATATGATAATTCTTTTAGTTTGATACTTATTACACAATCTCCATATATTATATAGATGTTCTGTTCTTTTGTCTAACTCCTTTTGGATTTTTTTCAAATTTTAAAATAAAGCGTTTTTTCACGAAATTTGCTGAAAGAAAACGTTTGAAATATTACATGGGTTATTTATCGAAAATAGTTGACTTATAGGCTAAAAAGATTAGAATGTATAATGAATCACAAAGAAAAATTGTGGACTAAAAATGGAATGGTGGGGTATTAAAATGAAGAAAAAACGTTTTGTAACTGGATTTGCCGTGTTAGCATTTTCAGCTCTAGTGTTAGGCGCTTGCGGCGCAGATGACAACGGAAGTTCAAATTCTTCTTCTGAATCATCTACAGCACAATCTTCGACTGCAAAAAGCACAACAGAATCATCTGCAAAAGTTGTTGCTGGCGGAGACTTGCAAGACGGCACATATAAATTAGAAGAAAAAAATTATTCAAATGGTTACCGCGCAGTCTTTGAAATGGTTGTAAAAGACGGCAAAATCACTGAATCAAAATATGATAACGTCAATGAAAACGGCGAATCTAAAACAAAAGATGCAGAATACAACAAAAACATGGAAGCTAAATCTGGCACAAATCCAGAAAAATACATTCCTGAGTTGAATGACCAATTCTTAAAAGCACAAAGCGCAAGCGGTGTGGAAGTCGTAACTGGAGCTACTCACTCATCTGAAAGCTTCCAAAACTACGCACAACAATTGATCCAAGCTGCTCAAGCTGGTAACACAGATACAATCGAAATCGACAATGGTGCTGATTTGAAAGACGGCACTTACAAGCTAGAAGAAAAGAACTACTCTAACGGCTACCGTGTGCAATTCGAAATGACAGTTGCTGGCGGCAAAGTAACTGAATCAAACTTTGATTATATCGACAAAGACGGTAAATCAAAACAAGATGATACAGAATACAATGAAAACATGAAAGCCAAAAGCGGGACAGAACCAAAAACTTACATCCCTACTCTTAACGATGAATTCGTCAAAGCAATGGGTGAAGAAGACGGCTCACCAGCTGATGTAGAAGTTGTTACAGGTGCTACACACAGCTCACATTCATTCATCATGTACGCACAACAATTAGTGAATGCAGCTGAAAAAGGCGACACTCAAACAATCGAAGTAGATAATATCGTAACAGAAAAATAATCACATAATCATACGAATAAAAGTTGGAGGGTGGGACGATAGCCAGGTTAGGCAGTCGTCTCACCTTTCAAAATGAAGAGAGGAAAACAATGCGGAAAAAACTACTATTTTCCTTAATCACACTGAGCATCTCTTTTATGATGCTAACTGGCTGCACTAACTCAACAAAAAATACAACCACTGAAAGTTCAGCATCTACCAAGATCTTAAAAGATCCGTACTCTGATGAACAGTTCTTGTTAGGGACTTACGTTCGTATCCGTGTGTATGATGAAGGCAAAGAATCAGCATTGAAACCTGCCTTTGATCGAGTAAAAGAACTTGGTGATAAAATCACGATCAATCAAAAAGGTTCCGAGATCGATGAAGTGAATGAACAAGCTGGTATCAAACCAGTAAAAGTTTCTGACGACGTCTACACGTTAGTAAAACGAGCCTATGAATACAGCCAAGATTCTCAAGGCGGATTCGATATGGCAATTGGTGCGATCACTCAATTATGGCGAATCGGTTTTGATGACGCCAGAAAACCTTCACAAGAAGAAATCGATCAGGCATTGAAATTAGTGGATTATCATAAGATCGAACTAAATGACAAAGAAAAAACGGTCTATCTAAAAGAAAAAGGGATGATCATCGACTTAGGTGCAATCGCCAAAGGCTACATTACGGACGAAGTAGTAAAAGTCTTGAAAAAACAAGGTGTGACTACTGCTATCGTTGACTTAGGTGGGAATGTCTATGTCTTAGGACACAGCCCAAGAGGCGAAAATCAAGACTGGACAGTTGGCATCCAAGATCCAAATATGGCTCGTGGCTCTGTTCTAGGTTCTATCAAAGAACGGAACAAAACGTTAGTTACTTCTGGAATTTACGAGCGCTATTTAGAAGTAGATGGCAAAAAATACCATCATTTGTTCGATCCAAAAACGGGTTACCCGTTCGACAACGATATCGCAAGTGTCACGATCATAACAGATAAATCGATCGATGGTGATGGTCTGTCTACAGCAGTCTTTTCAATGGGTGTGAAAAAAGGTCTGGAATATGTCGAAAGCGAATTGAACAATGGGACGGAAGCAATCTTCGTAACGAAAGATGATAAAGTATATGTGACCGATCCAATTAAAGACACTTTCAAATTATCTGAGGATTCCCATTACACGATGGGTGACCGTTCTGAATTAAAATAAGGAGCACGAACCATGACACTAAAAATCTTTTTAGAAGTAGTTGAAATACGAACAAAGGTGGCTAGTGTATTTCCTTTTGCGGTAGGGGTATTATTCTCTATCGCTTTTTTTCACGAGATACATTGGCTAAACACTTTTTTATTTTTTATTGGGATGCTAGTTTTTGATTTAGCGACTACCGCGATCAATAATTACATGGATTATGAAAAAGCTCATTCTGAAGTATATAAGTATGAAGAAAACGTCATTGGTCGCAGAAATCTATCCCCTGTATTGATCCGAAACATGATTTTAGCGATGATCGCATTTGTTTTTGTTATTGGCATTATTTTAACGATCAATACGGGTTGGCTTTTGCTTTTGATGGGATTTATCTGTTGTTTTATCGGAGTATTCTATACATTCGGTCCCATTCCCTTGTCTCGAATGCCTTTAGGGGAAATCTTCAGCGGGGTGACTATGGGACTTGGGATTTTTGCCATGGTCGTTTATGTCAATACATTCGGTTCGGATGTCTATGATCTGACGATCAACTTTTCATCCGGGCAATTTGCTTTGGTAGGAAACCTTTGGGCTATAGCAGCAATTGTCTTAGCCTCTTTACCCCTGGTGTTTACGATTGCCAATATCATGTTAGCTAATAATTTGCGAGATCTTGACCGCGATATTGAAAATCATCGCTATACACTGGTTTTTTATATCGGACGCCCAGCAGGAACAGTCTTATTCCAGCTATTGATGTATGCTTGCTATTTTGTGATTTTGATGGGATTGTTGAGTGGTATCTATGAATGGCCGATCTTAGTCACCTTCTTGACTTTTCCAATTGTGAAGAAGCATTTAGATCAATTCAAGCAAACATTACCCCAACCTATCAGTTTCAGCTATTCCATCAAAAATATGGTCTTATTCAATGCTAGCTATGTATTGGGTTTATTACTAACGATCGTTGTACAAGCCATTTAACGACTTGAAGAGGTTGTGACAGAAGTAGTCAGCTTCAAGAAATAAGAAGGAGTTTACGAAAATTGCTTCTCAAATTTTTGTGAAAT
>NZ_KV815619.1:32580-48113 GCF_001814285.1 Enterococcus sp. HMSC076E04
AGAAGCTACTTCTGGAACACCGTTTATTCGGAAATAAGGGCTGTGACAAGACTTTTGTCACAGCCCCTTATTTTTTTGATTCATATCAGCGAACTTGATGAGGACTTTTTTGAACTGATGAATTTCTCATAGACTCAGCATTTTTACGCGCTTGTTCTACTATATTTCCTAAGTTTGGATTTTGTTTATTAATCTCTCCTTTTCTACGCACAGCTGGCAATAAATTGTTCAACGCTTGAGACATTTCTTGTTCATTGCGAAGGTGTAACTTGACATTTGCAGTATCAGCAAGATCTTTGATCGTACTGATAACAGATGATACTTCGTTAGGGTAAAATTTTTTATAACTGTTTTTTAAAGCTTTTACAGCAAATCCTTCTTTATAGTTCAACCGTTTAAATGTTTTACTGCTTTTTATATAACTTGGTTTATCCTTGATTTCTTTTCTTTTTCCATATATTTGTTGCTCAAGATCATGCATTTGATGACAAATTTTTCCATAATCAATCAAATTGTTCTGATAATCTTTAATTAGCTTTACAGATTGATTATAAATCGACATTCCATTTTTATATTCGTTAGATTGAAAAGCTTTTTTAAATTCGTTTCTATACTCAGGATTTTCTAGAGCTACCCCTTCCTTCTGTATTTCTTTTTGTCCCTTAATCAGTTCTTTGTATATTGATTGCCAGTCTTCACAAACAAAGTTTGGTACGTCTTCATCAATATCAGCTAATCGGACTAATTCGATCACACTTCCTAATGTACGATCTTCCTCCACGACCTCTTGGATCAGATAACTAAAAATGGCCATCAGCAAAGCCGTCTCTGCTTTTTCCCAGAATCCATCTCCACCTTTTTTATCCGGATCAGTTGTATTCTTGATCAAGTTGTTAATGATCTTTAAGATATCATCTTCATTTCTGAGATATTTGAAAGGATTATAGTAGTCGGTTGCTTTCCGGTTGATCAAATCAAAAATCTTGATCTTATACCCCGCTTCTTCAAACATTTTTCCTGTCTCCATCAACAACAATCCTTTGGAGTCACTGACAACATAGGAAGAATGCATCTGCATCAGATTAGGTTTTACAAAGAACCGCGTTTTACCACTTCCGGCTCCTCCTACCACGACGATATTTTTATTACGGTTGAAGTTGTCTCTTTTTGTGATCTTCATTCGACCAGATAAAGACAGACTTTCTGTTTTCGTCAATAAGATATTGAAGTCTTTCTTTTTATCGATAAATGGTCTGATATCTCCAGGCTTCCCCCATCGCGCGCTTCCATATTCTTCGTTTGGTCTGGTATTTTTACTATCAAATGTCTTATATAAAACGAGCAATATATAAGCAATCCCAAACACAAAGCCTGACAGTAATGACATTTGTGCGAATTCGATATGGATGGCGAATTCCGCTATTTCTGCAAAGCTCTGATTGATTGCTTCCATGATCCTATCTGCTAGCTCCAATGAAGCAAATCCTTCACTTAAGAACAGAAAGACGATCCGATTTCCAAAATAAAAAAGTATGCTAAAGACCAATAGATGGAGGCTAAAAATTATAAAGCGTGAATTTTTCACATGACTCTCCTTTTCATTTTTTCTTCTGTTTCATTTAATGGACTATCTGCTCCTTTTTTGGAGTTGGTTGACTGTTGCTTCTGGTACGTGCTGGGCTGTTTCTATTGCTATCATCTTTTCCGTTTTGATTACCTGCCCTAACAACTGCATCTTGTTTTAAATCTTGAAATTGACGTGACCCTGTTACTGGTGAAACTTGAGAAGACACATTTCGATTATTTTCTGTCAATTTTTGATTTATAGGAATTACTTTGTTAGGTTCTTTTACTTGTTGGTTATCTTTTGAGTATGCAAACAAGTTGGAGTCTATGGATCCAAGAGAACTTTGAGAACTTTGAGAACTTATTGAGCTTCTTTTGGCACCTAAAGCATCCTGAGAAACTACTAGGCTTGTTCGAGAAATATCTGACGAGATGCCTTGTTCTTTTGCTTCTTTCATTTTTGAATCTTTAGTTACTTCTTGTACCTCTTTCACTTTCTCTTCTTTTTGATTCGAGAGGTCAAATGTACGAAGTGCTTTTTCTAATTTTTGATCAAAGTTTTTCTCTTCTCTTTTATTCAAATGATTTTCTACTTTTTTCAATCCAAATTTGTCGATCAGTTGCGCCCCGATACCCACAGAAGTCCCCATCAACGCTACAGTTCCAAGGGTAAATATACCGGCCCCAACTAGTCCTGGTGCGATGATTGGCATGAGGAATACAGAAGCTACTGCAATCAACGTACTTCCGCCTACTATGATCGCTAGTGTCTTCCAATTGTTCTTCAAGAAATCTTTCGTTTTGGCTTTCCAATCTTTTTTCGTGGAAGGTTCTAGACTTGGTTCTGCCGTTTTTTCTCCTTTAAGCGTTTCTTTGCCTTTTTCATTTGTCGTTATATCTGTTTTCTTTGCTTCTTTTTCTGTTTCTTTGACTGCTTCTTTTGTTACTTCTTTTGTTACTTCTGGCTGCTCTTTTTCTTTTGTCAGTCCTTTATTTAGTTCTTCTTTATCTTTCTGAGCTTCGCGTCGATTGGCTATTTTTTTCCTCGCATAATTGATCAATTTAGGGACATAATAACTGGCACAAAAGAAAGAAAAAGCAGTAATCGCAACTGGTGCCGCATAGAGACTAACCGTCAGAGCTGGTAAAATCATCACTGCCCAACTCACAAATAAAGGGTATGCCGCCAAAGGCCATAGATGCAACGCTCGGCGGAGCCAACGCATTTTTTTAGAATGTGGGAATAGTTCTTTTTTTAAATCTTTGATATCCATGCTTTTGATCTTTTCGATATCTGTTTTGATCTTGTCAGTATCTGCTTTGATATTTTCAACAGTAGCGGATTGCCCCTTTGGCAGTTGGATCATTTCGGGCTTCCACGTTTTAGGATCATCTAACTGGGGCTTCAGTTTTGCGAGTTCGGCTTCATTTTCTTGGATCTTCTTATCTATCGCATTTAATTCTGGTAAATGTTTTGCTTTTTTAGGAATGATACCAAGTATTTCTCTTTGTTTTTCAATCGTCACTTGGAGCAGTTCTTGTCTAGCTTTTAAGTTTTCGCCGATTGCTGTATGTAAAGCATCTTTAGTTGATTTATCCGGCTCCTCTTTCTTGTCTCTTTCAGGTGTATCTTGCGTCTTTTTACCACTATCTGGTACGTCTGTCCGAGACTCTCCAGGATCGCTAGCAGCTCTTGGACGAGGTCCATTTTCCCGTTTTTGGCTAGGTTGCTCTTGAATGATAACGTTCGGCTCAATAGGATGAGGTGCTTTCTCTGACTTTTGTGTTTCTTGTCTCTGCCATAATGGATCACGTGGCATAGGTGGTGGCACTGGAATACTCGGCTGCACCTTTTCACTATCAGCTTGATGCAAAGGTACACTTTCTTTGACTATTTGGCTAGGCTGCTCTTTGGGGATATCTTCCTTTTTTGACAGATTTTTGGAGAATTCTACTTGTGCAATAGGAACAGTTCGTGAAGTTGCAACATCAATGGTTTTGATTTGTGATTCAATTACTGTTTTTTCTTTTTCTAGTTTTTCGAGCTGTACAATTACCACATCGTTATTCATTTCCCAACTTTTTCGCCGTTCTTCTTTAGGTGTTGGGGGTAGCATAGGTTTAAGTTCTTTAATTTTCTGTTCTATTACCTCTAAATTTTGAGATAAATGGTTTTTTAGTTTCCTCGATTCCTCTCTTAGTATGTTTACTCTTTTTTCAGCTGCTAGGATAGAATCATTTATGTTGCCGATCAGACGATTGTTTTCTGCCACATTTATTCGAGACAAAATCAGCTTCTCATTTTGATAGGTTTCAGTGTTAAACGTTTGATCGGATGTATAAACAACCGTGCCTTTTTCTTGCTTGATCTTCTCTTGATGGCCAGTGACTTTTTCAAGCTTCTCCTCGAATGTTTTTCTTTCCTGCTCCAACTCAACGAATGGCTTTTCATTTATCTTATTGATGATGCTTTGAAGTTTCTTTTCCTCTGAAAGATAACCATATAACTTTTTTTCTTCCGTTAGAGTTTCGATCTTTTTGTTAATTGCCATTGAAAGGGATTCGTTCAACCCATTGATATCAATATCGATCTTAGTGGCTTACTTCGTTGTTCTTTGTCGACAATAGACAGGTCTTTTGTAAATCTTTCGTCTTTTAGGTCATATTCCAGAAGTTCAAATAACTTTTGATTGATTGGCGTAAGCATCTTTTTTACTTCCTCTCAGATTTTTACTCTATATACTGTTGTGGTTAACGACAAATTGCTTGTTCTTGGGTAAAATCGGTTCGTTTTTTAACTTATTTGTCTTGTCTGCATCCTTGGAAGCATCTGATATCCGATTGGCAATAGTCCCATATTGTCTATTGCTTTCCCTTGATGATGTAGATGAAATATTTGAAAGATTACTCTCTCTTTTGTTGGCTTTGCATTCTTTGTAACACTTGTATCCTGCGACTGGTAATAAAACAAGGGTTCTTGCCACGTAATACAATGCTTTGATCATTGAGGCCAATATTCTGAACGTAAAGGATAAAATACAAAATAAACCGATTAACTCTTTCATTTTCGTTCTTCCAGTGTTTTTGTTTTTATCTTAACGCTGAAAATTGTCTATACCACACCTACTTTTTCCGAAATAATAATTTATTGGCAACTCTTTTCTCAAGTAGAATGAAGAAACGTTTCCAAATTATGCCAGAAAGCATCCGTCGGTACTTTAGAAATTTTCAGAATGGCAGAAGATATACGATTCAAATTCAAATTCACATCGGTCAATACTAGGTCATATTGGTTGATCAGTGTATAGTCTAAAGAAAAAACATCTTTTTCATAAATATCGACTTTCTTAAAAGAAGGGTACTTATTCAAAATCAAGTTCTTATATAAAATAGGAAGTCCCATTTCTTGTGAACTTAATAACAAAATAGACCGTTCTTTTAGTTTTGGCTCCACTCGATGCAATAATTCATTCGAAGAGACAATCAGCTCCAACAGTAATTCTTTTAACAAAAGTTCATTTTTCCGTACAGAGGATAAGTTAGAGATGATCAATGCACTTTGATAAGCTTCCCATATCTGGACTTTTTTCTTCAGGATTTTCTTATAAAAGATATCTGCATAGCTGACTTTGAAAAAAGTCAATTCTTTATAAAAGGTAATAAAACTGGTGAAATGCAAAACCTTTTCAGTTGTGACCGTTTCATTGATATTGGAAAGATAATAGAAATGTTTAAGAAACAGTTCTACTCTTCTGAGCATATACTCATCTGTTTCAGCTGGATTGGTAAAAAGCAGACTGAGATATGGGCTCAAAATATTTTCTATATTTTCTCTACTGATCACAAATTTATAATTTTGATTGATAAGCGTGCAGAAGACGGTATCGCTCTTGATCGTTTCCATAATTGAGTCAACGACAGCTGGCCGATCTGCCAGTTCCTCTTTGGGAATCAGATGGTCGTTCCCGATTCGAATGATCGAAGTAAAAATATAATAGACTGTATAAATGATTTTAGAAGAGCTAGCATCCCGTCCTTGCTTGATCAAACAACGTTTCAACATTTTATAAATCATTTCAAAATAAGGAAGATCTTTTTCTTTACAGATTTCTTTGAACATACTTGAGAAAAATTTACGAATATATATTTCATCACCGATGATTTGTAGTCTGGTGGTTAAGATGATTTGTATATCTAATCTTTCTTTTGAAAAGTACGTATTTATTTTGGTAATGATTCTCCTGACACTTGTCTTACTCAAAAAATAATTTAGCTGAAATCTCAGTTAAAGACGGTTCTGAAATCAGAATGTATTTTAAGACTTCTATATAGATAGAATTATTTAGGATCTTGATAAAAATATCATCTAAATTGAGGTTACTGGGTATTTTCAACGTTACTTCTTTATACTGATTGACCTCGATGTACGCAGGAAAACAAGAAGAATTAAAATTATCAATATCTGCAATAATTGTTTTATCCGTCACTTTTAGCTCTTCCGCAAGGTCGTTGATCTCAGCCATATCCATGCTTAACAAGCAGATCAGCATGATTTGTCTCTCTAGTTGTTTTTCCAAAAATCCTACCATTTTTTACTTCCCCTTTTCTCGTTTGCTATTAAATCTATCCTACAGTTATTTACGCTAGAATTTAGTATTATTTTTTTTCTATTTTGGAAAACCTGTTTCTTAAAAACTGTTTTTGTATGTTATAATTATTATTTTTGGATAAACAGTATAAATAACTATATCTAAGGGAGTATGTATCAAAAAAATAAAAGAAAACGATCTTTTATTTTCGGAAACAAAAAATCGAATGAAGAGCAACTCCCTTGAAATATCATTTTCAACCCTCGAAGATATAAATAAAAAAACAATTTTATATAAAATAATTAAAAGTATAGTTGGTTTAGTTTTCATTCAGTAGTTATATTTGCTATTTTAAATAACAATAATCTAAAGAACATAAGCATGATATTTCTATCTAAGCTTTTTATTTATGTTTTATTTTTTTACTGTAAATATAGAGAGTACAATAATGATTTATAAATACATAATTAAAAATAACAAAAATAAAAAACATCCAACTATTCATTCTATGGTTATTTAGTTATTTTAATTAACAAAAATATGAGGTTAAAGCATTCTGTTTTTGCTGTTTATTCTGCCTGTTGCTTAAAATTGTTGAACAAACATACAAATGAATCAATTTTCTCTACAACGTGGGATAATGGTTAAGAACGACCGAAAAGAAAGGAAGTGAAGGAGCGTTTTATCTATTATTTCTTAAAAAACGCAGATGGAAATATGACAGAAGATATAACTATGCTTGAAAAATTATCAGAAAGACAGTTAAGATTAGCCATGCTTTTGAGTATGGATTCATTTTATTTAGAAGACTTAGAGAAGAAAATTGCTGTAACAAAAAAAACACTCTTATCTGATATTGCCGCATTTAATTTTGTTCATTCTCCGGCATCTATTCATATCGACGAGCAACAGAAAGTTTCTTTGAGATTACCTTGTGAATATAATTTAGAAAGCATCACGAGTACTATCTTAAAACATTCAAGCCATATACAAGTGTTGAAAATCATTTTGATGCAAGAACCTTGTATTGCTAAACTAGCAGATCAGTTATTTCTAAGTACAGCAAGTATTCGCAGAATCATTATGTTTCTGAATGAATCCTTTCAAAAGCGAGGATTTCTTTTTAGAATCCACACTACTCCATATGTACATATTCAAGGTGAGGAGAGACAAATACGTTTTTTTTACTGCAGTTTATTTGAGGAGACCTATACACCGGATCAACTTCCTCATTCCCAAATATTGTCTGCAGCTATCAAACGATACATGAAACTTTATCCTCCATTAAACAAACTATCTGGCCACAAACAGCTGTTTTTGATTTCTATTATCCGGATCGGAAAGAAACATAAATTATCCGATCAGTTGAAAAGCCAACCTCTCGAAATGGATATTGATTTATTTTTTGAGCGAACGAAAAATAACATTACATTTTGCTCCGTTATGGAGAAAAATTATCATTTCTATTTAACTAAAGAAACAGCTAGTGAACTTTTGCGTCCAATCAGCCAAATGATCCATTTTGCTTCTGTAAAGGCGCCAGCTCATGAAATCAAAAAATTAAGAAACTTGTCACAAAATTTCTATCGTTCTTTATCTACTGATACGATGTTATCTGATCAGCAATTAAATTACTTGTATCATTTGATTTCTTTCAAGAAGGAGTTTTTACCTTTTCTAACCAATTCCTTTAAACAATTCTTTGTGATCGTCTTGAAATCGGAACCACTCATTCTTTCTTTTTATGAACAAGCATTGGTGGAAGAAAATTATTCGTTTATTCTAACCAATCGTCTATTATATGAAGAATTGCTGGAAGAACTGGTTTTGCTGTCTCCAGCTCTTATTGATCGAATCATTCCAAAAAAAAAGACATATACAGTCATGATCCTTTCTTCTCAAGAACCGAAAGTTCGTTTCTTATATAAGGAATTGTTAACTAAAAAATTTCCTGAGATAAAAGAAATAAAAGAATATCAGGATAGCTTTTTTGATTTGAACTATCGGTTGATCAATCAATATGATTTGGTTTTGACTGACTTTCCTTTAGATAGGAACCAGCTGAATACGAAGATGATCAAAATATCCAACTTCCCTACTTATTCGTTTTGGGAAAATATCGAAGCAATCTTACATAAATAGTTAAAAAACAAAAAACCAGAAAATCAGTATACTGATTTTCTGGTTTTACATTGGTTTATTCAATAAAAAGCTGCTGGAACTGCTAGTATTAAATTATCGCATCGTTACGAATTCTTCCGCCCCTGTTGGATGGATGGCTACTGTATTATCAAAGTCTTCTTTTGTTGCGCCCATCTTGATAGCCACAGCAAAACCTTGTAGCATTTCATCGACACCTACACCAATAGCATGCAAGCCGACAATTTTTTCTTCTTTTCCGACGCAAATCAATTTCATTTCGCATTTTTGGCGATAATCATTCAAAGCAAAGTACATTGGAGTAAAGCGTGAACGATAAACTTTCAATTCATTTTCGCCGTATTTTTCCAATGCTTCTTCTTCTGTCAATCCAATCGTTGCAATTGGTGGATGCGTAAAGACAACTGTCGGAACAAGATTATAGTCCAGATAAGAATCTTTCTTCCCATTAAACAAACGTTCCGACAAACGTCGGCCAGCTGCGATTGCAACAGGAGTCAAGTCTAATTTACCGATTACATCACCAACCGCAAAAATATGTTCATCCGTTGTGTTTTGGTATTTATCTACTTTAATAAATCCTTTTTCGTCCAATTCGACATTTGTATTTTCCAGACCTAAATTTTCAGTATTCGGTACACGCCCGCCTGCAAAAAGGACACAATCGCCAGTTAAGGTTTCGCCATTTTCAAATAACACCGTGTATTCGTCATTGTTTTTAGTGATTTCTTTAGCAATATGATGTGCGTAAGTCTTGATCCCAGCTTCTTGGTACATTTGGATCAGATTGTCCGAAAGCATGTTATCAAACGTTCTAAGTGGACGTTCTTTTCGGTATGCCCACATGACTTCACTACCTAAACCACGAAATACACCTGAAAGTTCAGCTGCGATGTATCCAGCTCCTAAAACGATTGCTCTCTTAGGTAATTCCCTTAATTCAAAAAATCCATTTGAATCAATGGCGTACTCGCCACCAGGAATGCTCATCTTGCTTGCACGGCCTCCAGTCGCAATCAAGATTTTAGGCGCATGATAAGTTTCACCGTTTACTTCGATCGTTTGACTATCGATAAAAGTAGCGTATCCTTTTATAGCCTCGACATGATTGCTATCTAATCCTCTTTGGTAAGCACCGTGTAGAAAATCAATATATTTTTCTCTTCTTTCTACTAGACCAACGAAATCGACACTTTTTAAATCTGCTTGGATGCCGTAACTTGGAGCATCACGTTCAATTGTTTCCAAAATCGTACTTGCTTGCCACATGACTTTTTTAGGTACACAACCGACATTGACACAGGTTCCGCCTAATTCATTTGCTTCAATCAGCAAAACTTTTGCGCCATGCATCCCTGCTCTGTTTGCTGAAGCAATACCGCCAGAGCCGCCACCAATTACGATGTAATCATATATTTGCATTTTGTTCCTCCTTATTGAAGAGATCAATCAAAACCTTTATTTAACGATCCTTTTTCTACAGAAAACAAGTGTAACACTTTTCTTGGATTTTGTATGCGAAGATGCTTGAAACAGGACTGTATCAGCTTTTTCTTTATTTACGTTTCCGGATCATATCTCCAGGTTTCACTGGTTGTGCGACTGGCATGGTCAAAACCATCATTGGATTTGGTGCTCGGTCAATGGATTCCCCTTCTTCATTATGCATGATTTCGACTGTTTGACTGAAATGACTGAACTCTGGACCATACAATTCGATTTCATCCCCTACAGAGAATAAGTTTCTCTGACGTATCGTAGCAATCTGTGTTGCCTCATCATATGATAATACTTCACCGACAAATTTATATACTGGGATTTTACGACGTTCACCAAATAATTGCTCGTTTTCAGTTGGTGTATTGTAATAAAAGCCTGTAGCTAACTCTCGTTGTGCCACTTTCCATAACTCGTCGATCCATTCTTGTTTGCAGACATAGTTTTCAGGATCTTTCATATAGCTGTCTACAGCTGCTTTATAGACGTTTGACACTGTAGATACATAATGGATCGATTTCATTCTTCCTTCGATCTTGAAGCTGTCTACGCCGTTTTCAATCAATTCTGGAATATGCTCGATCATGGACATATCAACTGCACTCATCGAGAATTCTTCTTCAATTTCTCCTGTATCAGTCAAACTATTTCGTTCTTGACCAAAAGGCATATCGAACAATCCATATTTCCAGCGACAAGATTGAGAGCATCCGCCACGATTCGCATCCCGCATTGACATATGGTTGGACAATGTGCAGCGACCAGAATAAGAGATACACATGGCTCCATGAATAAATGCTTCGATTTCGATATCCGTATTTTTACGGATCTCTGCCACTTCCTCCATTGAAACTTCACGAGCTAAAACGACACGTTCCAACCCTTCCTCTTTCCAGAATTCCAATGTCTCAAAATTGGTTGCTGAAGCTTGAGTGGATAAATGGATCGGCAGACCTGGAGCTTCTGTCGCGCAAATTTCGATCAAAGCTGGATCAGAAACGATCACTGCAGAAATACCGACATCGCGCAGACTGCGGAAAAATTCCCCAGCGCCTTCTTCATTTCCTTCATGGGTGACCATATTAGCAGCCACGTACACTTTTGCATCGTGTTCTTTTGCAAAAGCAACCCCTTCAGCCATTTCTTCATAAGTAAAATTGCCTGCACGGCTTCTTAAACCATACGCATTTCCGCCAATATATACTGCATCTGCTCCATAATGGATCGCTGTTTTTAACTTTTCCAGTGTTCCTGCTGGCGCTAAGACTTCTGGACGTTTCAATTTTCTTTTTACTGTCATTTCATTCATCATACTCCTTATTTGATAGCAGAAGGATCAATATAAAAGAATCCTGTATCTAATTCACGGTTTTCAGGATGTAATTTGTTGATTTCGCTCGTCAATTTTTCTGCTTTTGCTTGATCCCAGCTACCTTCTAAAATTTGTTTTTTTGCTTCGGCGAATAGTTGAGTGATATTCACGAAATTTTCGCCTGGAGTAAATAACCCGTCCAATTTCCATGTACGGTAATGATGCTGATAAAGTTCATTCAATTCATTCGAGAGATTTAGATCATTACTGGCAAAAATATGTGTGCCATGACTATCTTCATAAATAGAATAATGTGTCTCTTCTTTTTTAGGTTCCGAGATAAAAAGACCTCTTTCACGATCTTTTTGTTCGTCTTGCTTCGTATAGTTATAGTAATTCTGTAGCAGTGGACGTTTGGATTGATGGATGCATGTAGCACCATACACAAGGATTTCTACAGGGATGTCGAGTTTTTCTTCCATCGCCTTCATCTCTTCAAAAGGAACTTCACGAGCAAGTATTGCGCCAACTGCGCCTTTTTTCGCCCAAAAATTGATTTGACGTGCACTCGTTACTAATGTTTCAGCATCATAAATATACGGTATACGCAATTCAGGATTTTTTTTCATCGTATAAATGATACCTGTATCACCAACTGTGATCACATCTACGTTTATTTCTTTTAAAAAAGCCAAATATTCAGGTACATTTTTCATTTTTTCAGGATGAATGATCCCATTTACAGCAATATTTGCTTTTTTACCATGCTTGTGTGCTAATTCTACTAATTGTCGCTGTTCTTCTCGTGTAAATGAAGCAGGCAGACGCAATCCAAATTGCTCTTCACCGAAATATAGTGTGTCTGCACCTGCAGCAAGCAACTGTTCTGCTTGTTTGATAGTCTCTACTGTGGTTATGAGTTCGATCATAATTTCCTCCTCCTACAACTTCATAATAGTAGCATAGCTCTAAAAACTTTCCAATACTTCTTCTATTTAAAGTCGGATTTTTGAAAATTATTTCACAAAAAGTCAAAATAAAGTTCGATATATTCTGTCCAAATATAAAAAGAGATTGTGACAAAAAACTTGTCACAACCTCTTAATCAAGTCTTACTATTATAAAAATTCAGCTACATAGACCAAGTACCTATAGGGAACCTACTGTTTCCTTTTTAGGTCCGCGAACATTCAATGTGATCTTTCCTTTTGAAGCACCTACTGTTACGTGGTCACCTAAACGAATCTCTCCGCCAAGCAACGCCTCGCTCAATCGATCTTCAATTTCTTTTTGAAGTGCGCGACGGATTGGACGTGCACCATATTCAGGATCAAATCCGGCTTTCCCGATCACATCGATTGCGGATGGGGTGATTTTCACTTGAATATCTTGTTCTTTCAATCGTTTGATAATCGCTTTACTCATGATTTGGACGATTGTATGGATTTCATCTTTACTCAATGAGTGGAAGACGACAGTCTCATCAATTCGATTCAAGAATTCAGGTCGGAAAGCTTTCTTTAACTCTTCTAAGATACGTTTTTGCATGGCTTTATGATCTTTCGTGACATCTTGGACATTAAATCCGACATTTTTTTCTTCTCGGATTTGTGTCGCTCCGATATTTGAAGTCATAATCATGATCGTATTTCTAAAGTCCACTTTTCTACCTTTAGAATCTGTTAAATGACCATCATCCAATACTTGCAGAAGTAAATTGAAAACATCTGGATGTGCTTTCTCCACTTCGTCTAAGAGAATCACTGAATATGGTTTTTGACGAATTTTTTCTGTCAACTGTCCACCTTCATCATACCCTACGTATCCTGGAGGAGATCCGATTAATCGGCTTGTACTGTATTTTTCCATAAATTCTGACATATCAACACGGATCAGGGCATCTTCGCTTCCAAACATGACTTCTGAAAGTGCTTTGGCCAATTCTGTTTTTCCGACACCAGTTGGTCCAAGGAACATAAATGACCCAATTGGACGGTCAGGATCTTTCAAGCCGCTTCGTGCACGACGGATGGCGCGTGAAACTGCTTTGACAGCCTCATCTTGACCAACCACACGTTCATGCAGGAGACCTTCCAATTCTAACAAACGTTCACTTTCTTTTTTCTCCAACTGCTGTAGAGGGACACCAGTCCACTCCGATACAACTGTAGCAACATCTTCTTCTGTTACACGATCAGCATATCCTTGTTCCTGTTTTGCTTCGATTGCAGAAACTTTTTGTAGCTTTTTACGTAGTGCTTTTTCTTGTCTACGTAATTGTGCAGCATTTTCAAAGTCTTGTTTTTGGATTGCTGCTTCTTTTTCTTGTACTAATTCATCAATTTCTAATTTGATTACAGTTGATTTTGTTAAGTGATCGGTTTGATCCAAACGGACTTTCGCTGCTGATTCATCAATCAAATCAATAGCTTTATCAGGTAGTTGACGAGAAGTGATATAACGAACAGAAAGATTCACTGCTGCCCGCACAGCTTCATCTGTAATCTCTACCCCGTGGTGCTCTTCATATCTTGAACGTAATCCTTGAAGAATCTCTTCCGCTTCTTCAGGAGTTGGTTCATCTACTTGAATTCGTGCAAAACGTCGCTCTAATGCAGAATCTTTTTCGATATATTTTTGATATTCATCTAGGGACGTTGCTCCGATCGTTTGTAATTCTCCTCGAGCTAACGCCGGCTTCAAGATATTCGAAGCATCAATTGCTCCTTCTGCTCCACCTGCACCAATCAAGGTATGCAATTCATCAATGAATAAGATTACTTGACCATCATTATAGATTTCGTCGATGACTTTTTTCATTCGATCTTCAAATTCACCGCGATATTTCGTACCAGCAACCAAAGATCCCATATCAAGCATCATCAGGCGCTTTTCTTGCATGTCTTCTGGTACTTCTCCTAAAATGATTTTTTGTGCTAGTCCTTCAGCAATGGCTGTTTTACCTACACCAGGTTCGCCCACCAGTACAGGGTTGTTCTTTGTCCGTCGGCTAAGAATCTGAATAAGCCGTTTCACTTCTCTAGAACGACCAACAACTGGGTCCAACTTGTTTTCTTTTGCTAATTTCGTCAAATCACGTGCTAATGAATCCAGTGTAGGTGTTCCTTGCGGTGTTTGCCGTTTATCTTGTATATTTCTACGACGATTCATTCCCTTTCCACCCGAATCACCAGCTAGTCCCATTTTTTGTTTCAGAACTTGTCGGGCTTTTGAAAGGCTGATACCTAAGTTGATCATGATTCGAGTAGCCATGATACTTTCATCTTTTAATAAGCTCATCAAAATATGTTCTGTTCCAACTTTTTGAGAACCCGTTTTCTTTACTTCGCTGCTAGCTAAAGCAAAAACTTGTTTCATTCTTGGAGAATATGGAAGAAAGACTCCTTTAGGGTAAGAACGGATACCGCCATAACCAATCAGATGTTCAATTTCTTCATAAATTTCTGTCTCATTCAAATCCATTTCACGTAATACTTTTCCAGCAATTCCATTTTGTTCAACTACTAACGCTAGTAAAACATGCTCTGAACTAACTGATTGATGTTTTAATCGTTTTGCTTCTTCTTGTGCAATTTCTAATACCGCTTGGGCTCTTTCAGTAAAAAGTTCTTCCATCTAATCTCACTTCCCATCTTCATAACTTAAACGTTCCAGAAATGCTCGGAGAATCCGAGCACGTGTATGATCTTCAAATTCATTGAAATTCAATGTGTTTTTTGCAATTGCACTTAACATCAAGTTTCCTTCTTTTTTTGTAATTATTTGGTCTTCATAAAGTTTTTGAATAATAGCAAAAGCATTTTTCTCACTGATTGTATCATCAAACAACTGATTTATCTGCTCAAGTAACTGTTTTTTATCTGAAATTCTTACTTTCGCAATTCGTATATAACCGCCACCCCCGCGTTTGCTCTCTACTAAATAACCGCGTTGGATGGTAAAACGGGTATTAATCACATAGTTGATTTGTGAAGGAACACAGTTAAAGAGGTCTGCCATTTCAATCCTTCGAATCTCGATCATTTCACTATTTTCCAGAATTTTCTTTATATATGATTCAATTAAATCCGAGGTATTCTGATGTGCCATCTTATTCATTCCCTTTGACTAATATTGACCTTAATTATAACGAATTTGGTAATAGAAAGAAAGAAGAACGCTTTTTGTTAAATAAATCCTTTAGAATCAACAAAAAAAAATACGGAATATACTATTCCGTATCGACGCGCCCAAGAGGAGTCGAACCCCTAACCTTTTGATCCGTAGTCAAACACTCTATCCAGTTGAGCTATGGGCGCATATTCAATTTAAAAAAATTATAAATCATTTGAAAACAAAAAGCAAGATAAAAAAAATCGGGAAGACAGGATTCGAACCTGCGACCCCTT